>CBFGQV010000166.1:0-6547 GCA_965651045.1 uncultured bacterium | reverse complement strand
TGCGAGCCTTTCGAAATCCTGCGTTCCACCCTCCGCTCATGATCCGATACGCACACGGCATCGCCGCCCGCCTTCTCGCCGCGACCTGCCTGTTCGCCGGCCCGGTCGCCGCCCAGGCCGGGCCTCCGGCCGCGGAGCCCGAACCGGTACCAGCGGGCCTTCCCGCGCCCGCCGACCGGTACGATCCGGCGCTCGACGTGCTGCACTACGAGGTCGAGCTCGGCCTGGGCCACACCGAAGACTGGATCGGGGGCAGGCTTCGCGCACACCTGCGCGCCACGGGCCCGCTCGACGAGATCGTCTTCGATCTGAGCGGGCTGGCGGTCGACGGCGTGTACCTCGACGGGGCACCGGTGCCGTGGTCGCTCGACCAGGGGCTGCTTTCGGTCCGCTTCCCCTCGCCGCTCGCCGCCGACGACGAGGCCGGGGTCGAGGTGCACTATCGGGGCGTGCCCGACGACGGGCTCATTCTGGGCACCAACGTGCACGGCGAGCGATCCGCCTTCGCCGACAACTGGCCCAACCGCGCGCGGTTCTGGATGCCCGTCGTCGACCACCCCTCGGACAAGGCGACGGTCCGCTTCCTGGTGCACGCTCCGGCGTCGTGGGCGGTGATCGCCAACGGCCGCATGGTCGGACAGCCCTTTTCGACTCCGGCCGACGCGCCGGGGCCGGTCGACGGCCCCCGTCGCAGCTGGGTGTGGACGACCTCGGTGCCGATCCCCACGTACACGATGGTGATCGGGGCGGGCCCCCTCGTGATCGACGACGTGGGGCTCGCGGCGTGCGGTCGCGCGCCGGCCTCGGCCCGCCCCGACGGGTGCGTCGAGGTGACGACGTGGCTGCTCGCGCCCGACGTCGAAACCGGTTCGGCCTCGTTCCGGAGGGCCGCCGAGATGCTCGACTTCTTCACCGACCTCGTCGGGCCGTATCCGTACGAGAAGCTCGCGCACGTGCAGTCCTCCACCCGTTTCGGCGGCATGGAGAACGCCTCGGCGATCTTCTACTCGGAGCAGGCCATCGCGAACGGGCGCGACATCGAGGGCACCGTGAGCCACGAGACCGCGCACCAGTGGTTCGGCGACAGCGTGACGCCCGTCGACTGGCCGCACCTCTGGCTTTCCGAGGGATTCGCGACGTATTTCGGCAACCTGTTCTTCGAATACGCCGACGGGGTCGCCACCTTCGACCGGCTCATGGCGGGCGCGGCCCGCAGCTACCTCTCCTCGCCCGACACCCTGCGGCCGATCGTCGACGAATCCGCCGCCAACCTCTTCGAACTGCTCAACGCGAACAGCTACCAGAAGGGCGCGTGGGTGCTGCACATGCTCCGCGACCTCGTGGGCGACGAGCCGTTCTTCGACGGCGTACGGCGCTACTACGAACGCCACCGAGACGGCGTCGCCCACAGCTCCGACCTCCGGGCGGCACTGGAAGAGGCGACCGGCCAGGAGCTCGCGTGGTTCTTCGACCAGTGGCTGCACCAGCCCGGGCACCCCGTGCTCGACGTCCGGGCGCAGGGCTCTCGTGTCGAGGTCCGGCAGGTGCAGGAGGCGTACGCGCCGACCTTCCGCTTCCCGCTCGAGCTCGAATTGCGGTGGGAGGGGGGATCGCGCCTCGTTCGCGTGGAGGTCGACGAACGAGACGAGACGTTCCGGTTCGAGGTACCCGGCGACCTCGTCGGCGTAACCCTCGATCCGCGGGGCCGACTCCTGCACCGCACGCCCGGGGGCTGACATCGCCCCTGCCCACGGACCGGCATCGCGTTAGCTTACGATCCCGTTCCGGCCCTCTCCATCAACCCTCCGGAGGTGAGGAGGCATGGTAGCGCACCTCGAATTCGAGCGTGACATCGTCGAGATCCAGGGGCAGATCGAGAAGCTGCTCCGGCTCGCCGAAGACAAGGGAATCGACGTCTCGACCGAGCTCGAGGTTCTCCAGAGCCGGCTGCAGACGCTCAAGGAAGACACGTATCGGAACCTGAAGCCCATCGAGCAGGTCCAGGTCGCCCGCCACCCTCGGCGGCCGTACACGCTCGACTACCTCTCGCGGGTCTTCACCGACTTCATCGAACTGCACGGCGATCGGGCCTTCCGCGACGACGAGGCGATCGTCGCCGGCTGGGCGCGGCTGCGCGGCCGCACCGTCATGGTGATCGGCCAGCAGAAGGGCCGCGACATGAAGGAGAACCTGCGGCGCAACTTCGGCATGCCGCACCCGGAGGGGTACCGGAAGGCGCTCCGCCTGATGCGCCTCGCCGAGAAGTTCGGCCGACCGGTCATCACCTTCATCGACACCCCCGGGGCCTACCCCGGTCTCGGTGCCGAAGAGCGCGGGCAGGCCGAAGCGATCGCCACGAACCTGCGGGAAATGGCCCGCCTGCGCGTGCCCACGATCTCGGTCGTGATCGGCGAGGGTGGCTCGGGCGGGGCGCTCGCGCTCGGCGTGACGGACCGCATTCTCATGCTCGAGAACGGCGTCTACTCGGTCATCTCGCCCGAGGGCTGCGCCGCGATCCTCTGGCGCTCCGCCGAGCACCGCGAGAAGGCCGCCGAGGCGCTCAAGCTCACGTCGTCGAACCTGCTCGCCCTGGGCGTCGCCGACGAAGTCGTGGCGGAACCGGCCGGCGGGGCGCACTCGGACTGGGACGCCACGGCAGAGGCTCTCGAAGAGGCGCTCGTGCGCACACTCGACGAACTGCGCGGGTTGGACGTGGACGACCTGCGCCGCCAGCGCTGGAACAAGTACGCCGCGATGGGCGCCTGGCGCGACGAGGACGCCGAGGCCGGCGGGAGCTGACCCATGCCCGGCTTCGCAGAAGTCCACTTCAAGGGCACGCGAAAGGACTACTTCACCGCGCCGGGCCTCGACCTGC
Organism: uncultured bacterium; assembly: GCA_965651045.1. Classification (GTDB taxonomy): domain Bacteria; phylum Gemmatimonadota; class Gemmatimonadetes; order Longimicrobiales; family Gaopeijiaceae; genus Gaopeijia. The sequence goes on along the minus strand of CBFGQV010000166.1, from coordinate 3,672 downwards.
GCCCCGGCCAGCACGTCATGGTCGAAGCCGACCGAGGCGAAGACCTCGGCGAAGTGACCGCCGTGGGTCTCATCGCCGAACGCAAGTGCTCGTCGTCGGGCGGATGCGCGACACCGACCCCCGAAAAGCGCGTGCTCCGCGTCGCGCGAGACGAAGAAGTCGGGCGCCTGGGCGATCTGCGCACCGACGAGGAGCGGGTCCGGCGCGAGACCCGCAGCCTGGTCGAGCGCCACAAGCTCAAGATGAAGGTCACCGAGGCCGAGTGGCAGTTCGACCGCAACAAGCTGATCATCTATTTCACGGCCGAGCGACGGGTGGACTTTCGCGAGCTCGTGCGCGACCTCGCCCGGACCTTCCGCACCCGCATCGAGCTCCGCCAGATCGGGGTCCGTGACGAGGCCGCGCTGCTCGGCGGGGTCGGCCGGTGCGGGCGCGAGCTCTGCTGCTCGACCTGGCTGCCCGAGCTCAAGCCCGTCAGCCTCCAGCTCGCGAAGGACCAGCGCCTCTCGCTCAACCCGGCGCAGATCTCCGGGTGTTGCGGACGGCTCATGTGCTGTCTCATGTACGAACACCGTACGTACGTGGAGGCGCGCCGACGCTTCCCGCGCGAAGGCAAGATCCTGCGCACCGGCCGCGGCGAGGAGAAGGTCGTCGCCATCGACATCTTCCAGGACACGGTCACGCTCCGCGATCCGGAGGGGGATCGGCGCGTCGTGGCCCTCGACGAACTGAAACGCGAGGTCACCCGTGGCTGAACGGCGGTACCTGACGACCCCCATCTACTACGCGTCGGGCGAGCCGCACATCGGGCACGCCTACACCACGATCCTGGCCGACGCCCTCGCACGCTTCGAGCGGCGCGCGGGGCGTGAGGTCCGCTTCCTCACCGGCACCGACGAGCACGGCCAGAAGATTCTCGAAGAGGCCGGTCGCCGCGGCATTTCGCCCCAGGCGCTCTGCGACGAAATGGCCGAGCGCTTCCAGGCCGCGTGGCAGAAGCTCGACATCGGGTTCGACCGCTTCATTCGCACCACCGAGGCCGAGCACAAGGCGGTCGTGGGCGCCTTCGTCCAGCGGCTGCACGATCGCGGCTGGATCTACGAAGGCGCCTACACCGGCTGGTACTGCGTGCACGAGGAGCGTTACTGGACCGAGAAGGATCTCGCCCCCGACCAGCGCTGTCCCGACTGCGGCCGCCCCGTGCAGGAGATCGAAGAGAAGAACTACTTCTTCCGCATGGGCGCCTTCCAGGAACGCCTCCTCGCGCACATCGAGGAAAACCCCGGCTGGATCGTGCCCGAGTCGCGCCGGAACGAGGTCGTGGGCTTCCTCCAGCAGCCCCTCGGCGACCTCTCCATCTCGCGGCCCCGCACGCGGCTTCCCTGGGGGATTCCCGTGCCGTTCGACGCCGACCACGTGATCTACGTGTGGGTCGACGCGCTGATCAACTACGTCACCGGCTCGGGTGCGATCGATCCTGCGGCCGGCGCCGAAGCGCCCGGGTTCGACGACTGCACGGGGTCGTGGTGGCCCGCCGACCTGCACCTGATCGGCAAGGACATTCTGACGACCCACGCCGTCTACTGGCCGACCCTGCTGATGGCGGCCGGGCTTCCGCTTCCGCGCCGCATTCTGGCGCACGGGTGGTGGGTCGTCGGCGAGACCAAGATGTCCAAGTCGCTCGGCAACGTGATCGACCCGCTCGCCCTTCGCGAGCGCTACGGCACCGACGCCGTACGGTGGTACCTGCTCCGCGAGATGCCCACCGGCGGCGACGCGTCGTTCACCCAGGAGCGCTTCGACGCGCGCTACGACGAGCTCGCCAACGTGCTCGGCAACCTGGCGTCGCGCGCGACGAGCATGATCGTGCGGTACCGGGACGGCGTGGTACCCGACGCTCCGGGCACCGGTCTCGACGGTCCGATCGAGCGCACGCTGTCGGAGGTGCGCGAGGCCGTCGAGGCGCTCCGGCTGCACGAAGCGCTCGGCCTCGCGATGGACCTGGCACGGAGCGCGAACGGGTACGTGGAGGAACGCGAGCCCTGGGCGCAGGCCAAGGACCCGGGCCGTGCCGACGAGCTGGACGAGACGCTCGCGACGCTCGGCCGCGTGCTCACGGTGCTCGTCGCGCTCTTCCACCCGGTCTGCCCGGATCGCATGGCCGAGCTGGCCGACCGGCTCGGGCTCGCCGAGGTACCGACCCTGGACGCCTCGCGGCACATGCCGCTCGCCGGGCACTCCGTGCGGCAGGGGGATCCCCTGTTCCCGCGCATGACACGGAAAGACGGCCCGGACGCCTCCTCGCGTTGACACCCCGAGGTGCGCGCAGGTAGCTTGTCCCGGCTCATCGGGAACACGACGGGCCGGTTCGTGTTGAACGAAACCGGCCGCAGGGCCGAATGAGCCGGAGACCCTGGAGGGGCGCGTCGCTCCGCCGGGGTCTTGTGTGAGAAACCCGGAGCGGAGGTGTCGGCCGACTCATGACCGGAGACCGATGGACTTTCCTGGTGGTACGGGGAGAGGATCGCCCCGTGCGCCAGTACTCCCTGGCTCCGAAGACCCTGCTCTGGGGCGGCCTCGCGGCCGTGTCGGGCCTGTTCGTCTTCGCGCTCGGGATCGGGCTCTTCCTCGGCGGTGACGGCCTCGAGGCCCGACGCCTCGACGCCCGCAACCAGCTTCTGAGCGCCGAACTGGAGCGTCTCCAGTCGCAGGTCGGCGGCCTCGAGACGACGCTCACCGCGCTCGCCGAACGCGACGCCCAGTTGCGCACCCTCGCCGGCCTCGACCCGCTCGACGGCGAGGTCCTGAAGGTGGGCGTCGGCGGACCGGGCTCGCTCGATCCCGACGGCCACCCTCTTTCGACCGTCGATCCGGAGCTCGGCTCGTCGGCCTTCGCGGTCGAGTACGACCTGAACGCGCTCGAACGCCGGGCGCGGCTTCTCTCCGCGAGCATGGACGAAGCGGCGGACTCTCTGGCCGCGCACCGCGACCTGCTCGAGTCGACGCCCTCGATCCTGCCGGCCGCCGGGTACCTGTCGTCGCGCTTCTCGCGCAGCCGCATGCATCCGATCCACCACCAGGCGCTGCCCCACGAGGGCGTGGACATCTCGGCGCCGCGAGGCACGCCCATTCTCGCCGCCGCCAAGGGGCGCATCGTGCGCGCCGGATGGGCGAGCGGCTACGGACAGATGGTGGAGATCGACCACGGCTACGGCTTCACGACCATCTACGGACACGCGTCCAAGGTGCTCGTGAGGGTCGGTCAGGAAGTGCGCCGCGGAGACCTGATCGCCCAGGTGGGAAGCACGGGCATCGCGACGTCGGCGCATGTACATTACGAGGTCCGGCTGAACGGCCGGGCGCAGAATCCCATGAACTACGTGCTGCCGGGCGTCGTTCCCTGACGGTCGGCAGACGGGTTCCGAACGAGGGAGTACCCCGCGTGCGGCTCCGTCCGCTCCTCGTCTTGACCGCGCTGCTCGTTCCCGCCACGGCCGACGCACAGGCGGTGGCCGGCGGTGCAGGGCCCCACGACCCGCTGGTTCCCGACTCGTCGTTCCACGCGCCCGGCTTCCCGCGCATCGTGCGGCTGTCGGCTCCGGCGCCGGGCGTGGTCACCTTCCGGCTTTCGATTCCGCTGGACGAGTCGCCGGCCGAGGCCGGCGCGGGCCG
>CBFGQV010000165.1:0-6581 GCA_965651045.1 uncultured bacterium | reverse complement strand
CACGCGGGGGCGCGGCAGCGCGGGCGACGCCCCGCTCGCCCCCGAGGCGGAGGCGCTCTTCGACCGGCTTCGCGCGCTGCGAAAGTCGCTGGCCGACCGCGAGGGGGTGCCCGCCTACATCGTGTTCAACGACCGCACGCTGCGCGAGATGGCCGAGCGCAGACCCGCCACGGCGGGCGAGCTGCTGGACGTCTCGGGCGTGGGGCCGGCAAAGCTCGAGCGCTACGGCGCGACGTTTCTCGAGGCGATCGGCGAATCCCCCTGAAGCGGCGTCTCTGCGAGGGTCAGGGAGCCTCCGCAGGAGCGACGGTGTAGCAGCGGTCGTCAACCAACGAATCCTCCGGCCCCGGCCGCCATGATCTCCGCACGAATCCTACGCACGCTGCTGCTCGCGCCGCTCTTCGCGGCCCTTCTCGCCTGCGACGACTCGCCCAGCGAGCCCGAGGGCATCGACATCACCCTCGTCGCGGGTACCTACGATCTCACCCTGCTCCGGTTCGACCCGCAGGGAAGCCTGCCCGATACGGACATTCTGCCCACGCTCGGGCAGGACAACGTGCAGCTCATTCTGACGACCAACCGGTCGGCGCAGATCGTCTACCAGGACCCGATCACCAACCTCTTCACGACGATCGAGGGTACCTTCCGCACGACCGAGGCCGGCGCACGCATCGAGTTCCAGTCGAACGCGCCGTACCGCCAGCTCCTGCTGTCGCGGCGCATGGACTTCGTGCTGAACGGCACGACGTTGAGCTTCGACGCGGCCGCGCCCGACGGCGTCTCGCGCGCACGCCTGCTCGAGCTCGTGCCGGCGTTCGAAGGTGAGCAGCTGCTCGATCCGGTGCCGGGCACCCTTCGCGTGACGTTTTCGAAGGGGTAGGGGGGCGAGTCGCCTGAAGAGCGCCGCCCGCCGCGTCGTATAGTACCCGAACGGGCCGACCCACGGCCCCCACTCGAACGCGGAGTCGAATGCGATGGCCGGGTCCCTCTCGAACAGTTGGGCGCTGGTGAAGGCGAGCGCCAACGTTCTTCGCCTGGACAAGGAGCTGCTGGTCTTTCCGGTGCTCTCGGGCATCTCGATGGTGCTCGTCATCGCGACCTTCGCGGTACCGTTTCTCGCCGCGGGCGGGCTCGGATGGCTCGCGGAGGAGACCGGTTCGAGCTACCTGGCGTACGTGCTCGGATTTCTCTTCTACCTCGTCCAGTACACGGTGATGTTCTTCTTCAACACCGCGCTGGTGGGGGCCGCGCTCATCCGGCTCGAGGGCGGCGATCCGACGGTTTCGGACGGACTCTCGATCGCGCTCGGCAAGCTGTCCACGATTATCGGCTACGCCGCGATCGCGGCGACCGTCGGCATGATCCTGAAGGCGCTCTCCGAGCGGGCCGGCTTTCTGGGGCGCCTCGTCATCGGGCTCGTGGGCATCGCGTGGAGCCTCGCGACCTACCTGACGGTGCCCGTGCTGGTCACCCGAGACGTGGGGCCCATCGACGCCGTCAAGGAGAGCGCCGCGCTCTTCCGGCGCACGTGGGGCGAGCAGATGGTCGGCAACTTCGGCATGGGATGGGCCTTCGCCATGATGGGCATTTCGTGGGGGCTCTTCATGGTGCTGCTCATCATGCTCATGGCGCAGATCTCCGGGGTCGCCGTGATCGCGGCCGTGGCGCTGACGGTGCTCGGGTACCTGGCGCTCGGTCTCGTGTCGTCGGCGCTCTCGGGCATCTATACGGCGGCGCTCTACCGATACGCCACGACGGGCGAGACCGAATTGTTCGAGCCCGCCATGCTCCGGCAGGCGTTCCGGCCGAAGCGGTAGAACGGGCACGCCCTTGCGCGAAAGTATCTAAGCGATAAATATATTTCTCGCAGAGATACTCGTGCCTCAGGGACGCCGATGTCTTCCGACCCGCTGACACCGCTTTCGTACCACATTCTTCTCGCGCTCGCCGACGAGGAGCGCCACGGGTACGGCATACTCAAAGAGATCGAGGCGCGGAGCGAGGGTGCGGCGAGCCCGAGCACCGGCGCGCTCTACCTGGCGCTACAGCGGCTGGAAGAGGAGGGGGCGATCGCCCTCTCCTCTTCGCGTCCCGGGCCCGATGACGATCAGCGCCGGAAGTATTACGGGCTGACCGCACTCGGACGCGCGCTCGCGACCGACGAGTCGCGTCGCCTCGAGGCGCTGGTCCGGGCGGCGCGGGCGAAGGAGCTGCTACCGCGCGAGGCACGATGACGACGCGCCTGCTCCGGGCGCTTCTCGCGCTCGCGCCTCGGGCCTTCCGGGCGCGCTACGGAGACGAACTGCTCGAGGTACACCGCGAACGGGCCGCGTCCGTCCGCGGCCCGGTTGACCGACTGCGCTTCACGGCCCTGGAGGTAGCGGGCATGCTGCGCCTCGTGGCCCGGGCCCATCGAAACCAGACGAGGAGGGGAGGGGGGATGAGGACGTTGTTCAGGAACGTTCGGCATGGCGTACGCATGGTGCGCCGGCACCCCGGGCATGCGGCCGCGTCGGTGGCCGTGCTCGCGCTCGGCATCGGCGCCACCGCGGCGATCTTCAGCGCCGTCAACGCCTATTTCTTTCGCCCGCTGCCCTTCGCCGACGAGGAACGGTTGGTGGCGCTGTACGAGACCAACCCCGAGTTCGGGTGGACCGACGCGAACGCGGCGCCGGCCAACCTGCTCGACTGGCGCGAGCGCGTCGAGGCCTTCGACGACGTGGCGGCGTATGCGGGTGCCAGCCGGATTCCCTACCTGCAGGATGGCGAGCCCGTGCTCATCACGGTCGCGAGTGTGACGGGCAACTTCCTCGACGTGCTGGGCGTCCGGCCGCTTCTCGGCCGCACGTTCCGCTGGGAAGAGACGTGGTCGGGCCGCGACGACGTGGTGGTCATGAGCCACGCCACCTGGGTCGGGCGCTTCGGGTCCGACCCCGGCGTGGTCGGCCGCACGTTGGATTTCGGCACGGCCCGCGCCGAAGTCGTCGGCGTGATGCCCGCCGGGTTCGAGTATCCGGTCGAGGGTGTCGACTTCTGGACCCCCATCGGCTGGGACGAGGCGGCCGTTTCGGAGGTCTGGTTCCGGCGGGCCCACATCGTGCGAGCCTTCGCGCGGCTGGCGCCGGGCGTCACGCCGGCGCAGGCCGACGCCGAGTTCCAGGCCGTCGTCACGAGCCTGCAAACCGAGTACCCGGAGACGAATCGCGTCATGGGTGCCGGTATGCGGCCGATGCGCGACTACCTGGTCGGAGACGTCCGCGGTCCGCTCCTGCTGCTTCAGGGCGCCGTGCTCGTGTTGCTGGCGCTGGCGTGCGTGAACGTCGCCAACCTGGCGCTGGTGCGCGCCGCCGGGCGCACCCGCGAGGTGTCGCTCCGACGCGCCCTCGGCGCGAACGGCAGAGGCATCGCGGGCCAACTCCTCGCCGAGAGCCTGGTGCTCGCGATCTTCGGCGGAGGCGCGGGGCTCCTGATCGGGTGGATGGGGGTGCAGAGCCTGGAACACCTCGTGCCGTTGGGCATCACCGGCGCGACGGCCGTGGCGCTCGACGTGCGCGTCGTGTCGGTGGTGTTCGCGCTCGCCGCCGCGTGCGGTCTGCTGTTCGGCGCGGCGCCGCTGTTGAGCTTGAGGAGCGCCGGTCTCGCCGACGCGCTGCGAGACGGCGAGCGCGGGGGCTCGGCGCGGCTGGGCCTGACGCGCCTGCTCGTCGCGAGCGAAGTCGCGCTCGCCGTGCTCCTGGTCGTGGGCGCAGGGCTGATGGTCCGGACCTTCGCGTCGCTCCGCCAGGTGGATCCGGGGTTTCGGGTCGAGAGCGTGCTCGCGGTGCAGTTCACGACTCCGTCGAGCCGGTACGAGGACCGCAGCTCGGTGCTGGCGTTCCAGGACGAGTTCCTGGCGCGACTCGAAGCGCGCCCCGGCATCGAGCGCGCGGGCATCGTCGGTGGCCTGCCGCTGGCGGGCACCGGCTGGTCGAGCCAGTTCCAGGCCGAGGGATGGCCGCCCGACCGGGTGGGCTTCGAGATCGTGCACCGCCGCGCCGACCGCGGGTATTTCGAGGCGCTCGACATTCCGCTGGTCCGGGGCCGCCTGTTCGACGGCACGGAATCCCCCGATGGCCCTCTCGTCGTGGTCATCAACGAGCGCTTCGCCGAGGAACACTTTCCGGGCGAGGACCCGGTCGGCCAGCGCATCGCATACGATCGTGCGGCGACCCCCGAATCGACCTGGCGTGAGATCATCGGCGTCGTCGGCGACCAGCGCCAGGATGGTCCCGGTCGCCCCGTCCGTGCGGAGGTGTTCGAGCACCGCGCGCAGGACTGGTCGCGAAGCCCGTGGGTCGTCGTGCGCGCGAGCGGCGAGGCCGACGCGGCCGCCGAAACCGTGCGGTCCGTGTTGGCGGAGCTCGATCCGCTCATTCCGATCGCGCGCACACGCACCATGCAGGACGTCTGGCGCGCCTCGATGGCTCGCGAGGAGCTGATGCTCACCCTGCTCGGCCTGTTCGGTGGGGTGGCTCTGCTCCTCGCGACCGTGGGCGTGTACGGGGTGACCGCGCAGGCCGCGGGGCGCCGCCAGCGCGAGCTCGGCATTCGCGTCGCGCTCGGAGCCGACCGGCGCTCGATCTCCGGCCTCGTGATGCGCCAGGGCATGGCGGCCGTCATCGCGGGGCTCGCGGTCGGGCTCGGCCTCTCGCTGCTCGCGTCACGGGCCCTCGCCGCGTACCTGCACGGTGTGGCGCCCAACGACGCGCCCACGCTCGCGGGGGTGGCTGCCCTGCTGGCTGCCGTGGGCATGTTCGCCTGCTGGCTGCCGGCGCTCCGGGCGACGCGGCTTGATCCGACCGACTCGCTTCGCGCCGAGGGTTGACGGGCCTCGGCGGCACTTCCACGGTGGAGCGGTCCGGTTACATTGCGCCGGACCGCTGATCCCCCGAAACGAGAGCCGGAACCGATGGCCAAGAACAGCTCCTTCGACGTATCGACCGGGGTCGACCTGCAGGAGGTCGACAACGCCGTCAATCAGGCGATCAAGGAGATCCAGACGCGCTACGACTTCAAGGGCACGAACTGCACGATCGACTTCGACCGGGCCGCAGCGAGCATCAAGCTCGAAGCCGACGACGAGTACCGGCTGAAGGCGGTGGTGCAGGTGCTGCGCGAGAAGATGAGCCGGCGGGGCGTGGCGCTGAAGAACCTGGACGAGGGCGAGGTCGAAGACGCCACCCTGGGCCGGGCGCGCCAGGCCATCGGCCTCAAGCAGGGCATCGATCAGGAGACGGCCAAGAAGATCGTCAAGGCGGTCAAGGACGAAGGGTTCAAGAAGGTCCAGGTCCAGATCCAGGGCGACGAGCTCAGGGTCACGAGCCCGAGCCGCGACCAGCTGCAGGAGGTCATTCAATTCCTCAAGTCGCGCGACTGGGGCGTCGAGCTGACCTTCGGCAACTACCGCTGAGGCGGGGTCCGCCATGGACGTCCAGATCTTCGGCACGAACGCCTGCGCGGACACACGGAAGGCGCTCCGCTTCTTCAAGGAGCGGCGCGTGAAGGTGCACTTCGTCGACCTGAAGCAACGCGCCGCCTCGAAGGGCGAGCTGCGCCGCTTCGTGCAGAAGTTCGGCGTCGACGCCGTGCTCGACCGGTCGTCGAAGCGGTTTCGGAACCTGGGGCTCCGGCAGGCGCTCTACGGCGACGACCGCTGGCTCGAGATCATGGCCGACGAGCCGGGCATCGTGCGCACACCGCTGGTGCGGAACGGTGCGCAGGTAGCCGTCGGGCACGCGGAAGAGGACTGGCGAAGCTGGGTGACGTAGGCGTGGAACACGGGCGCGTTCTCCGTGGTTGAATTTGCTCGGAGGGCGCCAAGGGTGGTGCCCTCCGGATTCGACGAAACCCTTGTTTCAGGAGTGACGCACCATGCTTCCACGCAGTGTAGTTGCCGTGGCGGTCGCAGGGCTCGCGCTTGCTGCTGCGACGCTCGAGGCCCAGGAAGACGGCTTCTCGGTTTTCGTCCACGGGGGGCTCCAGTCCGCGACGGCGGACCTCAGCCGCGGGGGCTCCACCACGCTCGAGAACGGTTTCAACGTGGGGGGTGGGGTCTGGCTGGACCTGCACCGGAACGCGGCGCTGAGGGCCGAGGTCTCGTTGGCGAGGAGCGACGCGGAGGGTCCGCTTCTGGGCACGACGACCTTCGACCGGCTCTTCTACGGGGCCGACGTGCAGCTTCGGTATCCGTTCGCGAACGGCCTCGCGCCGTACGTCTTCGGTGGGGCGGGCGAGGCCCGCATCTCGCGCGAGGGCGACGGTGAGGATCCCGTGAACTCGCCCGCGGCTCGCTTCGGGGCGGGCGTGCAGTTCCGGCTTCCGAACACCCCGGTGCGCGCGTTCATACAGGCGTCGGGGTGGCACTACAAGTTCTTCGGCTGGCCGGGTATCGATACCTACCAGCACGACTGGTCGTACAGCGCGGGTGTGACGTATCGCATTGGGTGATCCACACGTCGGTCGTGCACCCGCCGGTGGCCGCGCCCGGTCGCCGGCGGGGCCGACCTTCGTCAGCCGCCCCGCCCGAGCAGTCGCTTGAGCCG
>CBFGQV010000164.1:0-6587 GCA_965651045.1 uncultured bacterium | reverse complement strand
AGCTTGTCGCTCACGTCGAAGTCGGTCGAGACGGTCTCGGGGTTCGAGTTGACCATGATGGTCTCGTAGCCCGCCTCGCGAAGCGCGAGCACGGCCTGCACGCAGCAGTAGTCGAACTCGATGCCCTGCCCGATGCGGTTCGGCCCGCTTCCCAGAATCACGATCTTCTCGCGGTCCGAAGGCACCGACTCGCTCTCGTCTTCGTACGACGAGTAGTAGTAGGGCGTCTCGGCCGGGAACTCGCCGGCGCAGGTGTCGACCACGTTGTAGGTCGGACGAATGCCCCACCCCCAGCGCCGCTCCCGCACCGCGTCTTCGCGCTCACCCCGCAGGTCGGCCAACTGCCGGTCGCTGAACCCTTCGCGCTTCATGTGGCGAAGCAGCTCGGGCGTGACCTCGTCCGCGTCGCGGTAGCGTCGCTCGTTCTCGACGATCTGCAGGAACTGGTCGAGGAACCACGGATCGATGCGCGTCGCCTCGTGCACCTCGTCGGGGTCCAGCCCGCCCTCGAGGGCGCGCTTGAGCTGGAACGGTCGGTCGGCCGTCGGGCGCCGGAGCGCCGCGAGCAACGTCTCGGGATCGTCGCCGGTAAGCCCGTCGTCGGCCAGCCGCTCGCCCGACACCCACCCCGGCCGGTCGATCTCGAGGCCACGGAGCCCCTTCTGCCACGCCGAGCGGAAGGTGCGCCCGATTGCCATCGTCTCGCCCACGGCCTTCATCTGCACGCCGAGCACCGGGTTCACCTCGGGAAACTTCTCGAAGGCGAAGCGCGGGAATTTGACCACCACGTAGTCGAGCACGGGCTCGAACGACGCGGGCGTGGTCTTCGTGATGTCGTTCGGAAGCTCGTCGAGCAGGTAGCCCACGGCGAGCTTCGCGCCCACCCGCGCGATCGGGAAGCCGGTCGCCTTCGACGCCAGCGCCGACGAGCGCGACACGCGGGGGTTCATCTCGACCACCAGCATCTCGCCGGTCTCGGGGCTCACGGCGAACTGGATGTTGCAGCCCCCGGCCTCGACGCCGATCTCGCGAATGATCGCGATCGAGGCGTCGCGCATGCGCTGGTACTCGACGTCGGAGAGCGTCTGCGCCGGGGCGACGGTGATCGAATCACCGGTATGCACGCCCATGGGGTCGACGTTCTCGATCGAGCAGATGATGATCACGTTGTCGGCGCCGTCGCGCACCACCTCGAGCTCGTACTCCTTCCAGCCGAGCACCGAGCGGTCGACGAGCACCTCGGTGATCGGCGAGGCGTCGAGACCCTTGCGCACCTGGGCTTCGAATTCGTCGCGGTTGTAGGCGATGCCGCCGCCCGTGCCCCCGAGCGTGTACGAAGGCCGGATGATGCTCGGGTAGCCGGTCTCTTCGACGATCTCCAGCGCTTCGTCGAGCGTGCGCGCGAATCCCCCCGTAGTCACCGCGAGCCCGATGCGCCCCATCGCGGCGGCGAACGCCTCGCGGTCCTCGGCCATCTCGATCGAGCGGGCGTTGGCGCCGATCAGCTCCACGCCGTGCTTCTCGAGCACGCCCCGGTTGTGCAGATCCATGGCGATGTTGAGGGCCGTCTGGCCGCCCATCGTCGGCAGGATCGCGTCGGGCTTCTCGCGCTCGATCACGCGCTCGACCCACTCCGGGGTGAGCGGCTCGATGTACGTCCGATCCGCGAGGTCCGGATCGGTCATGATCGTGGCGGGATTGGAGTTCACCAGGATGACCCGGTAGCCCTCTTCCTTGAGGGCCCGAACCGCCTGGGTGCCGGAATAGTCGAATTCGCAGGCCTGGCCGATGATGATCGGCCCGGACCCGAGAATCAGGATGCTTTCGAGGTCGTCGCGTCTGGGCACGTGGAAACCGTGGTCACTCGGCCTTGTCCGACTCCCTCCGGAAGGCCGTGGTCACGGCCAGCAGGAACCCGCCCCAGACGAAGCCCACGATGACGATCATGGTGATCCAGGTCGCGGCGCTCACGGGCGTTCTCCGGTCGACGGGCGCGGGCGCACAAGGCGTCCGTAGGGCGCGTCGCCGCCCAGAACGAGGCCCGGTCGGGACGCGGAATCGGTGAAAGGTGTCAGGGGTGGGGATCGCCGGCAAGACCCGGCCACGCACCGGCCCGCGTTCGCGCGCGACCGGTCAGCGACGGACGCGCACGGCGATGCCGTCGAGCGACGACACCGGCAGGTCGCTGCCGTCCGACGCGAGCAGCACCGTGGCCGCCGGCGGGTCGCGGCCCACGTCGTCGACCCGGAGCGTCGCCGAGAGCGTGCCCGACGCCTGCTGCACCAGCACGAGGCGGTGCACGGCGACCTGGCCCTGGCCCCCCGCGACCTGCTCGAGGTGGGTCCACCCGGCCGTGAGCGGCTCGGCCGACTCGATGCCGTCGCCACGAAGCTCGATGACCGCCGCACCGAGCGGCAGCGGGCCTTCGACCGTCAGCGTAAGGGTACCGGGCCCGGACGGATCGTCCGAGCACGCGGCGCCGGCCAGCGTCACGAGCGCGAGCAGGGCGAGACGGGCCGCGCGTTCGAGTCGCGTGCTCATCGTCCACCCCCCGGCCGCACCGGCGTCAACGGCACGACCACCGAACCGCTCGCCGACGAGGTCGCGGCCACCCCGTCGGGGTAGGCCCGAAGGAACGTCCGCAGATCTCCGAGGTCGTAGTAGCCGTTGCGGTTGCCCAGGCGGTCGAAGACGATCTTCTGCTGGGTCGTGGGCTCGTTGCCGCTCTGGACGAACGGCGCGGCGAGGACCTCCATCGGCACCGCCGGCGGCCCCACGACCATACGCACCCCGCCGACCGCCTCGAGCCCGAGCGCGTCGAAAACCCGAAGCTGAAACGGGAAGGTGCCCAGCTCGAGCGCGTGCCCGTTGACTCGGCCGTCGGGAAGCAGGGTGAGGCCCGACGGCAGATCGCCTCCGGCCACGCTCCACGTGTAGGGGCCCGTGCCGGTCGGCGCCTCGAAGACCAGCGACGACAGCGTACCGGCCTCGAGCGAGACCTCGACCTCGGCCGGCAATTCGTAGTCGAGCTCGAAGGCGGCGCCCGCGCTCACCGGCGCGTCGACCACCACGGTGGCCGGGTTCGGCTGGCCCTCGAGGGCGCCGGTCCACCCGACGAACGAGAAGCCCGGCGTAGGGCGCGCTTCGAGCCGGACGGTGGTGCCCGCCGTGAACCAGAGGTCGGGCGCGGCCGGGTCCGAGACGAGCACGCCGGGCTGGACGCCGAACTGCCCGCCGGTCAGCGGCACGGCCAGCTCGACCTGTTCGTCGCCGTACCGCGCGACGTACTCGGCGTCGGCGAGTCCGGTCTGGACCGAACGCACCCTCGGCGCGTCGTCGTCGTCGAGCCAGCGCTCGAACCCCCGGCGCCGACCGGGGTCGAGCGGCTCACCGGCGGCGGCCTCGAGCTCGTGCGTCTCGAACGGCGCCGACTCGAAGCTCGTGACCGTGCCCGGACGGCCGGCCCCGTCGATCGTGAGCAAGCCGCCTGTCGATTCGTTCTCGGTGCGCACGGTCACGGTCTGGAAGCGGGTGAGCAGCCGGAAGGTGAGGTCTCCGCCCGCCCCCGCGAGGTCGAGCAACGTGAGCCCCGACGCCTGGCCGCCGTGCGTCGACGAGCGCGGGGTCGAGCCTGCGTGGAAGGCCGTGCGGCCCGTGACACCGGGAAACGGATCTCCGGCGTCGCCGCGGTTCGAGAAATGGTTCGCGCCGTCGGCCTGGCGGAGCCAGACACCCAGGTGGTTCCGGTCGTTGTTGACGGCGTTGAACGGCCAGCGTTCATCGACCAGCGTCGGATCGACATGCCAGACCAGGAGCCCCTCCTCGATCAGGCGCTGGTCGAACCCACCGGCCGTGCGGTTCTCGAGCAGGAAGTACTCGCCGGACCCATCCTGGGCGGGCACCCGGAGCGCGCGCCCCGTGGCGCGAACCGGCTCGAGCGTGACCGCGAGGTCCGCGCCGGGCGGCACCTCGTCGACCTCGAGCCACCCGAGCACGTGCTTGCTCCAGGCCCCCATGTGGCACGGGCGGGCGGCGTCGGCACTGTTGCACCCCCAGGACCCGGTGCCCATGAGGTCCCAGTTGCCGACCCCCTGATGGTTGCAGCTGTCGGCGGTGCAGTAGAGGTCGGGCAAGCCGAACCCGTGCCCGAGCTCGTGCGCGAACACGCCGATCTCGTTGATCGCCTGCGCCTCGCAGTCGTAGATCGGTTGAATCGTGTAGTCGTCGACGCGAATCGTGCCGGGCGCGCCGTTCCTGGGCGTCGAGGTCGCATAGGAACCGCCCCCCCAGCCGCTGAGCGACCATTTGTGCGACCAGATGCGGTTGGAAGACCCGTCCCCCCCGCACTCCGCGCCCTGGGTCGGGTGGAAGACGGCGAGCAGGTCGACCCACCCGTCGTCGTCGCCCGAGTTGGGCACGCCGTCAGGCCCGTCGTTGTCGAACTGGCCCCAGTCCACACCGTTCGCGTCGGCCGCGGCGAGCAGGTCCCGAATGAAGGCCCCCACCTGCGCCGATCCGGGAACGAGGCCGCTCACGCCGCCCGCCACCTGGCTCGCCGTGAGCGACGAGCGTACCCAGTCCCGCGTCTCGCCATCGAGCGTCACCCGGCCGCCCGAAATCTCGGCGTAGTACTCCGTGATGGTGCCGTACCGCGAGTTGGGCCCGTCGAAATACTCCTCCTGGACCCGATCACGCGTGAACGGCGGGGGCGCAGCCATGCCCGAGTAGTACCCGAGCAGAAGCGGAAAACGAAAGGTGCCCTCGACTGGCTCGTCGCGGCGTCCGAGCACCGCCGAGGGTGCGGAGGTCGCGTCGGCGTCCGAGACGCGCGCCGGACCGCCGCCCGATACCGGACGCGCGCGGAGCTCGATCTCCGGGGGGCGACCCCCGGCCTGCTCGACCAGCCGCAGGCGCGGGTTCCGGGCGATCCACGCCCGCGAAAACTGGAACGCGCGCGGGTTCCGGGCCCTCAGGTCGAAGTAGGCGGCCGGCGGGCGGGTGCCGTGCCGCAGGCCGAGCTGTACGACGTCGTCCTGGGCCGCGAGCTCCGCACCTCGGGCGAGCGGCGTGGCGGCGAGGGCCGGCAGCCCGGCGAGGGCGAGCCCCACGAGGGCCGCGGCGCGGAGGGCGATGCGTGTCATGCGTGCAAGATAAACCGCGGCGTGCGGCGGCGTTCCCGGGCGCGGTGCCTGGCCGCAGGCCGCCGTCAGGCGGAAACGTCCACGGCGCGAACGCCCAGCTCCGCAGCGCGCGCACGCATGCCGTCGATCACGTTCTGAATGTGCTCGCTCCGCTCGAGGCCCATCAGTTCGATGCCCCGCTGCACGTCGTCGCGGTCCACGCCGGCCGCGAAGGCCTTGTCCTTGAGCTTCTTCACGACCGACTTGGGCTTCAGGTCGTCGATGCCGTTCGGGCGCACGAGGCAGCACGCGTAGATCAGCCCGGCGAGCTCGTCGCAGGCGAAGAGCGTGCGTTCGAAGAGGGTGTCCGGCGCCCGCCCCGTACGGTTGGGCGCGTGCGCCTCGATCGCGCCGAGCACGTCGTCCGGGTATCCCGCCTCGCGCAGGTGGGCGAGCGCCCGCTTCGGATGCTCGTCCGGGTACTTCTCCCAGTCGAGGTCGTGGAGCAGCCCCGCCATCCCCCATAGATCGGGGTCCTGGCCGAGCAGCCCCGCGTAGTGCCGCATCGCGGCCTCGACCGCGAGCATGTGCGTGCGCAGGCCGTCGTTCTCGACCCATTCGTGGAGCAGGGCGAGCGCGTCGTCGCGAGAGGGCATGGAAGACATCGTCGAGGCCCGGGTTCGTCGTGGGGATTCAAGAAAGTGCCGCGCCAACCTGTCGGCGCCGGGCGGTGCCGGTCAAGCGTAGGTGCCGCGCCGCGGCTCAGACCCTCGACGACGGGCAGAGGTGGCTGACCGTGCACGCCTCGCAGCGGGGCTTACGCGCGTCGCACACGCGCCGTCCGTGCCAGATCAAGAGGTGCGACAACAGCGTCCAACGATCCTTCGGAAAGATCGCCATGAGGTCGCGCTCGACCTTCTCGGGGGTCGACTCGGTCGTGAACCCCAGCCGATCGGCGAGGCGTTTGACGTGCGTGTCGACGACCACGCCCTCGTCGATGCCGAAGGCGTTGCCCAGAATGACGTTGGCCGTCTTTCGCCCGACGCCCGGCAGCGAAGCCAGTTCGTCCATGGACCGGGGCACGACGCCGTCGTGGCGTTCGACCACGCCCCGCGCGAAGCCGATGATGTTCTTCGCCTTGTTCCGAAAGAAACCCGTCGAGCGAATGATCTCCTCGACATCTTCCTGCTGCGCCGACGCCAGCGAAGGGGCGTCGGGGTAGCGCCGGAAGAGCTCGGGCGTGACCTCGTTGACGCGCACGTCGGTGGTCTGCGCCGACAGGATCGTGGCCACCGCGAGCTGGAAGGGGTTCTCGAAATCGAGCTCGCAGTGGGCGTCCGGGTACTCCTCGTGGAGCAGGTCGAACACCGTCGCCGCGCGCTCGCGGCGGGCCTTTCGTGATTCGCGTGGCATGGACGGGGGCGTGGGGGTCAGTCGAGGGTCACGAGGCGGTGCGGCAGCGCCGAG
>CBFGQV010000163.1:0-6592 GCA_965651045.1 uncultured bacterium | reverse complement strand
CGGGTGACGGCGCCGGAGGGTCGACCGAGCGCGCGCCGGTCGGCTACTACCGCGCGGGCCCCGACGGCACGTGGATCGACTCGCTCACCACGCTCCAGAGCCGAGAGATGTTCGTCCAGCGCGACGGCGGAAGCATCGCCGTCTGGGGTGTGCCCTTCGGCCGCGAGTCGCTCACGGCGACCGGCGCCGGCCGGGTGGTCTGGGGCGAGTCCGAGCGCGCCGAGTGGCATCTTCGGCACGCCGATGGCCGCCGCTGGATCGTCCGGCTCGACGCCACCCCCGAGCTCGTGACCGACGGCGACTGGGCGCGGGCCGTCGAAGAGCGCGTGCCGGCCGATCCCGATGTCGACCCGGACGCGCGGCGCCGGGCGCTCGACGCCTACGCCGAAATGACCCGCCCCGCGGCGTGGCCCTTCTTCGACAACCTCGAGATCGACCCGGCGGGGCACCTCTGGGTGCAGCAGTACCGCGCCCCGTGGGCCGACGGCGGCACCCGCGTCTGGTGGGTCTTCGACTCCGAGGGCGTCTACCTCGGTGCGGTGGTCTTTCCCGGCACCCTCGACGTGCACCAGATCGGCGACGACACGGTGGTCGGTGTGGTCACCGACGAACTCGGCGTCGAGCGGGTGCAGGTGCACCGGCTCCGGCGGGGCGGCTAATCAGGCCGGTCGGACGACTTCGACGCGGAGGCCCGGAACGCGGCGATAGTGGGATTCGCCCGAAGGCCCGACCAGCACTCCGAAGCCCAGTTCGAGCGCCGTCGCCGCCACCGTGAGGTCATTGGCCGGAATGAGTCCGCCGCGTTGACGTAATGTCGCGTACAAGGACGCCCAGCGTTCGGCGGCGGTGCGGTCGAAGGGGATTACGTCCAGACGATCGGCGAGCGTCTCCACCCGCCGACGCCGCGCCATGGCCCGGGCAGGGGTATCAGCCATCTCCACGCCTACGAGCAACTCGCCCAGCACGATCGCGGGAATCCCGACGGGCTCCGAGAACGTGGACTCGTCGAACCCCTCTGGAAGATCGAGCCCGCCACGTTCGAGGGCGACGAGCGCGCTCGTATCGATCAGGAGCCCCACGGGTCGTCCGGTGGAACGTCCGATCGATCGACTTCGTCGAGGTCCGCCGCGAAGTCGGGGTCCGTGGCTCCCGCCTCGTGCCAGAGACGAACGAACTCGCCGAGCGTCATCGCACGCTCGGGCACCGGGACGACCCGTGCCACGGGCTCACCGTTCCTCTCGACGAGAAACGATTCGCGCCGGAAACGGACTCGCCCGAGCACGTCTCCGAGGCTGCGGACCAGGTCGGTGGCCGAGACACGGGTATCCATGATTCTGAATAATGCATAATTACGCATTTTCAGCAATTGCCTTCGCTCGCTCGGCCGCCGTGTCCAACCCCTCCATCGCGGCGCTGCCGTTGAACCCGCGGCGCGCGAGATAGCCGTGCAATCGCCGCCGGGCGCGCTCGCGCTCGTCGGTGCGCTCGTCGAGGGCCAGAGCCGCTGCGACGCTCGCGGACTGGCGGCGGAGCCAGCCGAGCGCGGCCTCGCGCGCGAGTTCGTGCACCGAGACCTCTTCTTCGGCGAAAACCTCGGCGAGCGCGGCGTCGGCCACGTCGTCGTCGACGCCGTGCTTCCGGAGCTCCTGCAGCAGGCGGCCGGGCCCGCGGGGCGAAAGCCGCACCCGGTCGCGCACCACGGCCCGGGCGAAGGCGTCGTCGTCGAGCAGCCCCTGGGCCTCGAGCTCGTCCAGACAGGGGTCGACGACCGACGCGGGAAAGTCCTTCCGCCGTAGCCGGCGGCCGAGCTCCCGGCGGCTGCGGGCCCGTACCGTCAGGAGACGGAGGGCGGCCTCGCGGGCCTTCCAGCGCAGGCCGGCGTCGGCGAGCCGCGCGCGAAGAGCCTCGTCCACCGGATCGCCGGTCGCGAGGCCTTCCTGGAGCAGCGTCTCGAGCGGGACCTCGAGGGTCGTGTCGTCGTCCAGTTCGACACGGGCCCGCTCGCCCGAGAGGCGCGCGATGGCTCGGACCCGGGGCGCGGGTGGGGGGGCTTCCTGATTCATGGCCCGAAGAGCGCGCGAAGTGCGGGGCGGGTCAAGGGCGTCGCGGGCGTTCCGCCGTCACCCGTGCAGGTACCACCCACCGCCGTCCTCGTCCTGGAAGAGGGTGCGTATCGCGCCGTCGTCGAGGACCACGCGGTGGTAGATGCGCGAGACGCTCTTCCGCCACCACTCGTCGTCGATGCGCCACGACTCCTGCACCGCCTCGACGCGGCGCCAGCCGCGGCCCTCGCGGACCAGGGCCGGCAGAGAATCCCCCGAAACACGCACGTGCAGGGGCCGGGGTGTGGCGAGCGGGCGAAGGCGACTGGCGAGGTGGGCGACACGGCTCATGGATCGAAGCTCAGCAGGGCGTGGCGGCGCTCGGGAATCCGAGACCAGGGGTCGAGCTCGACCACGCGGTAGAGGGGTGAGTAGCCGAGCCGGAGTTTGAGCTCGCGCACGGCGCGGCGGAGCGACGAGGGCACCTCACCGTCGGTCAGGACGTAGCCCCCCGCCTCGCGGCCGCCCGCCTCGTCGCGGCCGAAGAGGTCTTCCTGCGAGGCCGGGGGACCGAACGCGGTCAGCTCGAGCGCGAGGCTCTCGACCGCACGGGGTGGGGGCGTGAGTTGCATGCGCGAGCGCAGCAGGAACGCCAGGCGCTCGCGGTCGGCGCTGGGCTCGCGCAGCACGGCGTCGACCGACCAGGATCCGCCTTCTTCGAGGGCGCCCGTGAGGCGCAGGGTGCGCACGCTGCGGCCGCGGCGCGCGGGCCGGGCGAGGGCGCGCTCGGTGAGGCGGTCGAGGGCGCCATGCAGGAGCTCGACCTGGCCCGCCGGGGCGGGGAAGTCGAGCGACACGCGAATGGGGCGCGGGCGGTGGAAGGGCCGAACGGCGTCCACACGCCGCCCCGTCGCCCAGGCGAGCGCGTCGCGGCCGTCCTGGCCGAACTGCGCCACCAGGGCCGGCTCGGGCAGGCGCGTGAGAGCGCCCAGGGTCGAGATGCCCAGACGCTCGAGACGCTCGATCATGTCGGCATCGACCGGCAGCGCCCCGACCGGGCAGCCAGCCAGGAAGTCGGTGAGCTCGTCGTCGTCCACCACCACCGGCTCGCCCCCCCGCGAGCGCGCCGCCGCCACCCAGGCGCCGAAGGTGCCCGGCGCGAACCCGGCGCGTGTGGCCGCGACCAGCGGGGCGGGGAAGACCCGGAAGAGCGCCCGCAGCATGTGGCGAACCTGGCTCGGGGGCGATCCGTAGAGGCGCCCGAGCCCGTCCATGCCCAGGAAGACCTTGCCGCGCTCGACCCCCGGCTCGACCACCGGCGTGTTCTCGGCCAGCGCTTCGAGCATGGCCTCGACCGCCGCGTCGTAGTGCGCGGGATCGGGCTCGAGCAGGGTGAGCGACGGGCAGAGCGAGACCGCCTGCGAGATGAGCTGGCCCGCGCGCACCCCCGCCTCGTGCGCGCGCTCCGATACCTGCCACACCGTGCGCCGCGCGCCCTCGCCCGGCGAGAGCAGCGCCACCGAGGTTCGGTCCAGTTCGGGCGAGCGCACCAACTCGAGCCGGAGTTCGAAGGTCGGCAGCCAGAGGCAGAGCGCCGTACGGCTGCCCCGGCGCGACGAGCCGGGCGCGCCCGCGACGCCTCCTCCTCCGCTTGGAGCGGAGCGGTAGACGACGGGCTCGGTGAGGGAGCGGGTGCGGTGGGCGGGAGGCATGAAAGCGTCGAGCGTCCGGTCGGCGGTGAGGAGGCGAGTGAATGCCGAAACCGAAGATAAACCGAAGATCGAAGTGGGGCAACGACGGGCGTGGATGATCTGCCGACCCACCACTTCTGGCTGGACCTCGATGGCGGCATCAACGGGTGAGACGACGTTGCGATCGCGGTAGGCTTCGTCTGCGCGTTCCTTGTCAGAGCCATCAAGGAAGAACCACATTTACATGTGGACGGGGTACAACTGGGAGCCCGATGACGGTAGGCCGGTGAATTGGACCGAGACCTTGGCGCACGAGGCTCGACATGTTCGCATCTCCAGCAGGGAGGTTCCGGGCTTTCCTGAAGCGAAGGGACTCGGACATGGCCCCTAAGGTGCATGTTGGCCATAGTTGATCCCTGGAAAGCAATTGCATTTACAGATACATGCATGGTAGACTTGTATCATGAAGACCAAGTCCGCACCCGACGAAGGCCATCCGCCGATGTACTTCGCCCTGATTGGCGATCTGGTGGAGTCGCGCCGACTCGACGACCGAGCGGCCGTTCAGCGCCGGATCGAGTCGGAGATCGACGCCGTGAACGACCTGCACGGAGCAGACCTCGCATCGCCCTTCCGGCTGACGGCGGGTGACGAGGTACAGGGTCTCGGACGGACTCCCGGGGCCATCATCGATGCGCTCGTGCGGCTGTCGGACCGAGTCGCCCCGGCGCGCTTCGCCTGGGGTCTCGGATACGGCGAACTCTCGACCGACGAGGGTCCGGACGTGGCACGCCTCGACGGCCCGTGCTTCCACCGCGCACGCGAAGGGCTAGGAGCGGCTCGGAAGGACCGGGCGTGGTTCGGTGCCAGGGGATTGGGGGCCCTCCCGGAACAGGTTCTCGCGGCGCTAATGAACCTCATCGGTGACGTGCGGGCCGGCTGGACCGATACCCAACTGGCCTACATTCGGGAGGCCCGGACCTCACTTCAGGTCGAAGTGGCCAAGCGCTTCGGCGTGGACCCCTCGACGGTGAGCCGCGCGCTGAGTGCCGCTTCCTTCGCGCGAGTCCAGGAGGGCGAGCGCGCGGCCCGGGCTTTTCTCGAGTCCCTCGTGTGAGCATGCTCGCGACGCTGGTCCTGGTCGGAGGGCTGATCTTGACGACGACGATCGCGGGCCGGATCCTCGGGGTGTTCCTGCGTCGCTTCACCGAACAGCTCGGAGAGGCGGCGGACGACGGCCTGCGCGACGGCGGCTACTGGATCGGCGTCCTCGAGCGGGCGCTGATCTACGTCTTCGTGCTCATCGGTGAGCCGGCCGGAATCGGTTTCCTGGCCGCCGCGAAGTCGATCTTCCGGATCGGCGAGGTGAAGGAGCGCGATCAGCGGAAGCTGGCCGAGTACATTCTGATCGGCACGCTCGCGAGTTTCACGGTCGCGACGCTGATCGCCCTCGCCACCCGTGCCCTGCTCGACCGGATCGGCTGAGGTCCGGGCTGCCCGCCGCCCCTGCAATCCAGGAAAAAGTGGACGGCGCGGGGCGCCGCCTCATCTCAATGCTGAGTTTCCCTGACTGAGAGCGGGAAACTCAGCAGCGAGCAACCTGGCTCGGAGCCGCGTGCTGAGTTTCCCGCAATAAGCACCGGTAACGGAACACTCTACCGCCGCACCTCGATCACATTGCCCGTCACCGCGCCGCCCTCGTCGCCCGTCAGGAAGTCCATCAACGCGGCGATCTCGGCGGGCTTCACCCAGCGCGAGACGTCGGCGTCGGGCATGGCGCGGCGGTTGGCCTCGGTGTCGATGGTCGAGGGCGCGACGGCGTTCACGGTCACGCCGCCACCCGCGCCGCCATCACCCCCGCCGCCCCCCAATTCCCGCGCGAGCGAGCGCGTGAGCGCGACCACCGCAGCCTTCGACGCCGCGTAGGCGGCCATGCCATCCCCCCGGCCCGACACCGCGGGCAGCGCGGCCATGTTCACCACCCGCCCGCGCCCCGACGCCTCGAGCAGCGCGGCCATGGCCCGGGTCACCAGGAAGACGCTCCGGGCGTTCAGGGCCATCATCTTCTCCCAGGTGCCGAGCTCGGTCTCGCGGAGCGCCCCCGCCGCGAATCCCCCGACCAGATTCAGGAGCACGTCGAGGCCCCAGCCCTCGCGCTCGAGCCGGCGCGCGAGCTCACCCAGCCACGCTTCGTCGGTGACGTCGCCCTCGATCAGCACCAGCCGCTCCATGGCGTCGGCTCCCACAGCACCGCTACCCGCATCCTCGACCCGCCCCGAGAGCCGCTGCGCCTCGCCCTCGGCGTACCAGGGCACCACCACGCGGTCGCCGCGGGCGAGCAGGCGCAACACGACGTCCTGACCGAGTCCCCCGGTGCCGCCGGTGACGAGACTGGTGCGCGTGCCCGCGCGTGGGCCGGTGCTGTCGCTCATGGTGTACGGGCTCCTGTCGGAAGGGAGTGATCGAGGGGCCAACCCCCGCGCACGGGGCGCGGTTCCATACCTTGCTCCGCCCCCCTGATGGCTCCAACTTCCGGCGCCCGGGGGCGGCGCCTCCCCGTCGCCCGGGAAGGGCGCCCCAGTGGACTGTACCCTGGCGTTCTTCCAGCCCCTGACCGCTGCACGGAGTCACGACATGCCCGCATACACGCACGCCCGCGTACCGGATCACGGCGAACAGATCACCTTCGAGGGCGGCGAGATTCGCGTGCCCGACCGGCCGATCGTGCCCTACATCGAGGGCGACGGCATCGGCCCGGACATCTGGCGGGCCACGCAGCGCGTGGTCGACGCGGCGGTCGAGAAGGCCTTCGGCGGCGACCGCGCCATCGCCTGGATGGAGGTCTACGCCGGCGAGAAG
>CBFGQV010000162.1:0-6608 GCA_965651045.1 uncultured bacterium | reverse complement strand
ACGAACGCCATCACGAAGGCGTCGGACATGAGCATCTCCTCCATGCGCTCGAGCTGCCCGCCCATCATGCGCTCGGCCATGGCCCGCTGCGCTTCGGGCATCTCGGCGAGCTGGCGCCGCGCCTGCTCGAGGTTCGCCATGAGCTCGGCGCGCTCCTGCGCCGACATCGCGCCCGTCATGCCCGAGACGTTCATCTCGGTGCGGAACGGGTGCAGCATGCCCTCGACCGTGCGGTAGTCCGAGAGCGTGGTGGTCATGGTCACGGGCCGCGTCTCGCCCTCGACGTGCATGTCGCCCTCGATGACCATGCGCCGCACCACGTAGTCGGCCTGGTCGATGGCCATGGTCAGCGACTTCATGGTGAAGTTCTCGGCCTGCTCGGCGCCCCAGTCGAGGCCGCTGGCGTCGTCGACGTGAATCAGCCAGGTCGCGTGCCCCTCGATCGTCTCTTCGCCCTGGACCGTGGCCCGGTCCTGCAGCTTCCGGAACATCGAGCCTGCGTCTTCCATGGCGCCGGCCTGGTCCTGCATGGCCATGAGCGAGTCGCCCATCGCGCCGCGCGGCACGAAGACCGCCCGCCCGTCGACCATGGTCCGCTCGAAGTAGACCGTGCCCGCGCCGCCCGGAAGCGGAGGCCCGTCTTCCATGCTCTGCACGATCGTGTAGTTCTCGATGCCCTCCATGCGCTGCTCGTAGAGCTCGGTGGCGCGGTCGAGAATGTCGGCGGCGGACTGCGCGGCGGCCGCCCCAGGCACCCCGGCCAGCAGGCACAGGGCGAGGGCGGGCGCGACGGTGCGACGAGCGGTCTTGGTCATGGGGATCACCGGGTCGGCGGGTGGAACAGGATAGGCGGCGGTGCCTACACGAATAGCTGCATCAAGCATGCCGGATCAAGCTCCGAGCACGTGCTCGCGCACGCGCGCCGGGAAGTACTTCACCAGGCTCTCGGTGATGAGCGGCGCGGCCTGCCCGAGCCCGCACGCCGACGTCTTCTTCATGGTGTGGCCCATGTCGGCGACCTCGTCGAGCCATGCCGTGAGGTCGTCCGGGCCCGCCACGCCCTCGAGCCGCTCGGTGAGCCGGTAGGTGCCGATCCGGCACGGAAAGCACTTGCCGCACGACTCGTGGGCGAAGAACTCCATCGCCCACCTGGCCACCTCGACCATGTCGCGCCGCTCGTCGAAGACCATGATGCCGCCGGCCCCCAGGAACGATCCCTTCGAGCGAATCGAGGGCTCGTCGAGCGTCACCGACAGATCGTCGCCGGCCAGGAATCCCCCCGAAAGCCCCGCCATGGTGACGGCCTGCACGGCCCGCCCGTCGGGCGCGCCGCCCGCGTGCTCGAGCAGCTCGGCCAGCGGCAGCCCGAGCGGCACCTCGTAGTTGCCGGGCCGCGTGACGTCGCCCGAGAGCGAGATGACCTTGGTGCCCGCGTGGTCGCCGCGCCCGAGCGAGCGGTACCAGTCGGCGCCGTGCCGTACGATCGGCGGCACCGAAGCCAGAGTCTCGACGTTGTTCACGGCCGTGGGCGTGCCCTCGTAGCCGTGCGTGACGGGGTACGGCGGGCGGTTCCGCGGAAACGGGTGCTTGCCCTCGAGCGAGTTCAGGAGCGAGGTCTCTTCGCCGCAGATGTAGGCGCCAGCCCCCCGCCGCAGGTAGAGCCGGAAGGCGATGCCCGAGCCCAGAATGTCGTCGCCCAGGAGCCCCGCACCCTCGGCCTCGGCGATCGCCCGCTCCAGGAGTGCCGCGGTCTCGGGGTACTCGTAGCGCAGGTAAAGGAAGCCGCGCGTGGCGCCCGTCGCGACAGCCGCGAGCGCCATGCCCTCGAGCACGGCGTGCGGGTCGTGGTCCATGAGCGCCCGGTCCTTGAAGCACCCCGGCTCGCCCTCGTCGGCGTTGCACACCACCGTCTTGGGCCCACCCGGGGCGTCACGCACCGCGCGCCACTTCCGGCCCGTGGGGAATCCCGCGCCCCCCCGCCCCGCGAGCCCGCTCGCGTCGACCACCTCGAGCACCTCGTCCGGGGTCATTTCGGTCACGGCGCGGCGGAGCGCTTCGTAGCCGCCCGTGGCGCGGTATCCGTCGAGCGTCGCCCGGCCCGGCTCGCGAATGTGCGCGAAGACGCACTCCTCCACGCCCGGCACCGGCGCAGGCGGCAGGGGGGTCGCGCGCTGCTCGAGCTCGCCCGCGCTCCGTCCGACGAAGGTGTCGTGCCCGCGAAGCACCGGCACCGGCTCGTCGCACCGCCCGCTGCAGGGCATCGACGTGGCGCCGTCCAGCGCCTCGGCCAGCTCGGGCCCGCCGTTCAGGCAACAGACCGGGCCGGTGCAAACGCGCGGCCGGTGGAGCCCGCCGGGCTCGCGCGCGAAGTGGTGGTAGAACGTGACCGTGCCGTAGAGGTCGGCCAGCGGCATGCGAAGGCCCGCGGCCACCACCTTCAACGCCTCGTCCGACAGATAGCCGTCGCGGTCGTGGAAGGCGTGCAACAGCGGCAGCAGCGGCGCCGGCTCGTGCTTCCAACGTTCGACGAGCTGGGCGTCGGCGGCGTCGACGTGGTCGGGGGTGAAGGTAGGCAGATTCATGTCTGTTCGCGGCTTCGGCTACCGGCGAATACCGCCCGCCGGAGCCGGCACGGGCGGATCGCGGTGCCAGTAGAAGGGGCCCGCCGTACGCTGGCGCGGCCAGAGCTCGTCGAGGGTGTCGCCGTCGTAGAGGCGGCCGTTCAGCATGACCGATTCGATGTCGTCCGACGCCCGCAGGTCGGCGAGCGGGTCGGCCGTGAGAATCACGAGGTCGGCCAGCTTGCCCGCCTCGATCGTGCCGAGGTCGGTGTCGAGCCCGAGCGCCTCGGCGCCCACGATCGTGGCCATGCGCAGCGCCTGGTGCGGCGTCACGGTCTCGCCCATGCCCATGGCCCAGAGCTCCCAGTGGTAGCCGAGGCCCTGCAGCTGGCCGTGGCTGCCGATGCCGGCGCGCCCCCCCGCCTCGACCACCGCGTTCGAGAAGTCGGCGATCAGCGGGAACGGATACTGGTTCTCGTGGAACCAGCCGTTGCTGCCCGATCCCGTCGGCCCGGGGCGTCGCAGCGTACGCTGCTGCACGTCTTCGAACGGGGTGAAGTAGCGGAGCTTCGGGTTCTCGAAGGCGTCTTCGCGGCTGTAGAAGTAGTTCTCGGCCCAGGGCCCGCCGTAGGTGACGAGCATGGTCGGGGTGGTGGCCATGAGCGACTGCGCCACGAGCTGCACCACGTCGTCGTAGAGCGGCATGCCCGGCAGGTTGTGCTCGGTGCCGCTGTAGCCGTCCTGCGCCATGGTGAGGTTCAGCTCGAGGTCGAGCCCGCCTTCGGTGGTGGGCATGATCTCGAGCTCGCGGGCGGCCTGCACGATCCACTGGCGCTGCTCGCGGTTGCCGGCGCCGTACATCTTGATGGTCTTGGTGTCGTAGTAGTTCGCGTAGCGGCTAAGCACGTCGCGGGCGTGGTCGAGGTCGCGCACGTTCTCGCTGCTGAAGACGCCGGGCCCGGTCGAGTAGATGCGGGGCCCCAGCATACGGCCGGCGCGCACCATGTCTTCGTAGGTGAGCACGTCGGTCGAGCCCGTCTGCGGATCGCGCGTCGTCGTGACGCCGAACGCCAGGTTGGCCGCGTACGCCCAGGGCTGCGCGCGGTGGAAGCCGTAGGCCGCCCGCAGGTGCGCGTGGGTGTCGACGTAGCCGGGCACGATCGTCCGGCCCGCCACGTCGCGCACCTCGGCGCCTTCCGGAATCGTCACCTCGGCCCGCCGGCCGACCGCTTCGATGCGGTTGCCGCGCACGACCACCACGCCGTCGTCGATTACCTCGTCGCCCCGCATGGTGATCACGCGCGCACCCGTGAACGCGACCACGCCTTCGGGCAGGTCGCGCCCCACCCGCACCTCGATCCGGCGCTCGGCGGGCGCGTACGACGCGGTGTCCGCGGCCGCGATCTCGGAGGTGTCTTCGGCGGCCCGGCGCTGGTCCATGAACGCCTCGACGGCGTCTTCGCGCGCTTCGGCCTCGTCCAGGTCGTAGACCAGGTGCGCGTTGCCCAGCGACCAGTGCACCGTGCGCCCGTCGGCGCCCCAGGCCGGGAACTGGGCTCCGATGTCGGTCAGCTTCCGCGCCGGGAAGGTCGCGTTGGCGGGGTTGGCGACATTGATCGTGGGCGTCTCGCCCCCGACGCGGGGCACCGTCACCACGTAGAGGTCGTTCACCACCTGCGCGAGCGCGAGGTCGCCTGTGGGCGCCATCCAGATGGCGCTCGCGGTCTGCCCCCCCGAGCCGCCGGAACTCGGTCGCCCTCGCACCTGCACGTGCCCGCGGCGGTCGGTGCCGTCCCAGCGCATCGACACGAGCCCCTCGCCGCCGCCGTTCGCCCAGATGCGGTCGGGGTCCGTCGTGAAGTGGAAGTTCGACAGCCCGCCCGTGGCCATGATGCGCGTCACCGCGCCCCCCGCCGCAGGCACCCACACCAGGTCGGTGGGCTCGGTGAGAATCCCCCGTTGCAGCGCTTCGTCGTAGGTGCGGCCCCACCCGCGCACCGCGAGCACGCGCGCGCCGTCGGGCGAGAAGCGGGGCTCGAGGTAGAGCGCCGGGGCCGAGGTCAGCCGCACGGGCTCGCCGCCGCCGTCGGCCCGCACCTTCCAGAGCTGCCCGCCCTCGTCGTCGCTCCAGGCCCCGAAGGCGATCCACGCACCGTCGGGCGACCAGGTGGGGTGCTGCTGCACGCCCTCGACCCCCGTGGCGAGCCGCCGCGGCGTGCCGTTCGGCCAATCCATCACGTACAGCTCGGCCATCACGGTGAGCGCCAGCCGCCGCCCGTCGGGCGAGGGCACGGCGTCGCGGATCTGCTTGGCCACGAAGTCCGGCGTGTCCTCGATCGGATAGTCGAAATCGACGACCGGCCCCATCGGCAGCTCGACCTCGACCCGGAACGGAATCTCGGTGGGCGGCGTGCCGTCGACGGGAATCCTCCAGAGCTTGCCCCCGTAGGTCGCGACGAGCGCTTCCGAGTCGGGCGTGAAGGCCATGCCGGGGTAGAGGTCGCGCTGGCCCGACGACTCCTGGTCGTCGCGCTGCACCGGCCAGGCCAGCCATCGCTCGGCGCCGTTCTCGAGCTCGCGCAGGCGCAGCCCCGTGTCGGCGATGTGGCGCGTCGCGTAGGCCAGCCAGCGTCCGTCGGGCGAGAGCGTCGGGCGCATGCCCCCACCCCACCGGTTCGAGCGCGGGGCGAACTCGCCCGTGTCGCGGTCGTAGACCATGAGCTGGTAGAGGTCGAGCCCGTTGTTGTAGAGCGAGCCCTGGCTGAAGCGTCCGCTGAACCAGATGTAGCGCGCGTCGTCGCCGAACGCGGCGCCCACGGTGCGCAGATTCCCGGGCTCGGAGATCAGCTCGGCGCCCGCGCCCCCGTCGCGGTGCCACATGTGCAGCTTCGAGTCCTTTGTGGCCACGATGTAGTCGCCGTCGGGCGTCCACTCGGGCGACAGGTAGCGGTCGTGCTTGCCGCTCGTGAGCTGCACCGTGTCGGCGAGGTCGGTCGAGACGATCCAGAGGTTCTCGCCGCCGTCCCGGTCCGAGGTGAAGACCACGTGCCGGCCGTCGGGGCTGAAGCGCGGCTGCGTGTCGAAGCCCATGCCGCGCGTGAGCGGCGTCGCGACGCCCCCTTCGATCGGCAGGGTATAGAGGTCGCCCAGCAGGTCGAAGACGAGCGTGCGTCCGTCGGGCGACACGTCGACCGACATCCACGAGCCCTCGGTCGCGGTCATGCGCAGTGTGCGGGTGGGCTCGAGCTGCAGCTCTTCCTTCAGGGGATTCGCGGCGGTGGTGTCGCGAGCCTCGTCCTGCGCGGCGGCCGGCGCAGCGAGAAGGGCCAGGGCGAGGGCCGGGGCGACGAGGAACGCCGCGCCGAAGAGAGCACGATGAGATTGCATGGAAGCCGGATCCGCGAGGGTTCGTGTACGAGCGAGACGGCAGGCAGCTCGGACGAAACCGCTCACCGAAGCCACCGCCGACAGGGTACGGCCCCGGCCGTGGCGGCGCCACCGCCGGGCGCCACCCTCGGGGGCCGACCCACACCCCGACCCACGGCCCGTACCACGGGCTGCGCCACGGGCCGCCCCGTGGGCGGAGCGCCGCCCCGGCCCTACCTTTCGGGCATGAACCGCCCGCTTCACCGCGCCGTCCTTCTCGCGCCCGCCCTGCTCGCCGCCGCCGCCTGCTCGTCGGCCGCGCCCCCGCCGCTGCCGCCCGGCCGCCTCGACTCGGTCGCCGAGCCCGACCCCGCACGGGTCGAGACGCTGGTGCTGCTGGTCGGCGACGCGGGCGACGCGCTTCCGGGGCGGAGCCCGGTGCTCGCCGCGGTCCGCGCCGACGTCGAACGGTGGGCACCCCGGCTCGGGCGCGGCGCGGTGCGCGTCGCGTTCCTGGGCGATCTGATCTATCCGGAGGGGCTCCGCGCCGCGGGCGAGCCGGAGCACGCGCGCGACACGCTGCGGCTCCACGCGCAACTCGAGACGGTGCTGGCTCCCGTCGCCCAGGCCGCCGGCGCGCAGGTCGATCTGCTTACCGGCAACCACGACTGGGCCGGCGAG
>CBFGQV010000161.1:0-6645 GCA_965651045.1 uncultured bacterium | reverse complement strand
AACGGATCGCCGACGCCCGGCAGCTTGCGAGCGCCGAGCGCCTGAAGCGCGGCCGAGGGGCGGAGGAGCTTTCCTTCGAGTGTAGGCGTCGGAAGGCCACGCTGCGCCCACACCGCCGCGGTCGCGCGCAGCGGCCCCCGTACCAGCTCGGTCCAAGCGGTCATGACGGCTCTCCGGTGAAGACGACCGTACGGGGTGCGTCGAGGCCGACCGGCACCTCGTGCCCCGCATTCGAGCGGGCTCGCCCGACCGATCGCGCGAACGCACCGATCACCGCGAGCGGCACCAGCGTCGCGACCACCGCGACCCAGAGCCCCGCGGCCGCCACCATGCCGAGCGGCATCAGCACCACCGCCGCGTAGTAGCCCGCGCACCACCGTGTCGAAAGGCTGCCGGCCCAGTCGTGGCGGCGGTCGAGCACCTCGAGCGCCACCATCAGGACCAGCCCCGTTCCGGCCCACCCCGCGAGGTTCACCCACGGCATGCCGTAGTAGCTTCCCGTCCGCTCCCAGATCCAGTAGGGCGCGAGGTAGCTCATCGCCGGATCGAGGGCGAGGTCCCAGATGACCAACAGCGCCGTGGCAAGCGCGACGCGCTGCGGCCACCGACGCGAGGCCGGCACGAGATGCCGCGCCAGGACCCACGAGGGCACCGCCATCAGGAACCAGCTCAGTGGAATCACGTAGGGCACGCGGCCGAGGAGCTTCGGTCCGAGCATGGCCGTGTACGAGTAGCCGGAGAAGGGAAACCCGTAGCCCGTGCCCACGTGCTCGGCCAGGAAGCTCAGCAGGTAGACCGCCCCGAGCGCCGGCACCCACCGAAGGCGCGCGTGCCGCACGAGCGCGACCCCGAGCACGAGCGCCGAAGCCACGATCTGCGCACGCGCGAAGAAGATGAAGGAGACCTGGTAGATGCGCGTCGCGAACCCGCTGGTGGGCAGCCGCTCGGGGTGCAGGGCGAAGATGCCGTAGCCCGCGACTGCGATGGCGGTGAAGGCGAACAGCCCCAGCAGCGCCCAGCCCTCCGGCGTCCTCGGCAGGCGCTTCACGCCGCCGCCTCGGCGGCCAACGCCACCTCGAACGACGCGATCGATTCGTAGATGCCGACATCGACGAATCTCCGAGCGAGGTCGGCCAGCGCCGGTACGCTCTCGACCTCGCCGCCGAGCGCGAGGCGGTACGGATGCGACGTGTCGTAGAAGCCGTCGAGAATGCGCACGCAGCGCATCATGTCGGCGCCCGTGTTCGGCGGCGCAAAGGACACGCACACCAGGGTCGCATCGCGGGCGCGCTGGATCGCGGCGAAATCTTCGACGGGTACGTCCGCGCCCAGGTAGAACACCTCCCACCCCAGCCGCTCGAGCATCAGCCGCACGCAGAGCGCGCCGAGATGATGCCGGTCGCCCTCCATCGACCCCACCACGGCGCGGGGGGATCCGGGGGCCGGTGAGCCCCCCTCGCGGAGCGCGAGCAGCGTCTCGACGAGTCGCTCCGAAGCCATGTGCTCCTCGCCGACCCGCAGCTGACCCGAACGCCAGAGCGCACCCACCTCACGCATGAATCCCCGTATACCTTCGTCGCAGAACGAGGCAAACGAGACGCTCGGGTGACGGCCCAGTTCGAGAAAAAGGCGACCAAGGCGATCGAGCTTTCCGCGGGTCAACCACCCGATCGCGAGGTCGTGGGCGCGCTCGAACGACGCCTGCTCGACGACCTGATTGATCGCCGTCCACACGTGGCCCTCGTAGGGCGCGAAGGCGTCCAGGAAGGTCGTGATCTCACGCTCGCGCGCCAGTGCGATGGCGTCCTGCAGGTGAATGCGGCGGTGTCCGCCCTCGGTCTTGTCGACCTCGACCGCGCCCTCGTTGCTCCAGCGCTTGACCGTCGACGGGTGAACGGAGAGGAGCTCCGCTACCTGGGTCGTGGTAAGCAGCAGCTCGGCATTGAACCGTTCCATATTCACCATACAGGCGGTTAGTGACTGACATCACACGAAAACGATGTCGCGAAAACGCTCATATCGGAATATGTGAGCGTTTCATGCCGCCGTCAAGGAGGGCCGATCGGACGGTCCATGCGTGCCGCGGCCTACGCGAGCAATTCTCCGTCCGGTCCGAGGGGCGGGTAGTCGAGCCCCGCCTCACGCCGACTCGCCGCCAGGGCGGGGTACGCCCACTCGAAGAGGCGCCGTCGAAACGCGTCCGGATCGAGCGCGGGACGATCATACATGCCGGCCCGGGCCCGCTGACGCTGGGCCTCGAAGAGCAGCAACGCCGCCGCGACGCTCACGTTCAGCGAGCGCACCATGCCCATCATGGGAATCACCACGTGGCCGTCGGCGCGCTCGAGCGCCTCGTCGCTGACGCCGTAGAGCTCGGCGCCCATCATGAGCGCCACGGGGCGGGTCAGATCGACGTCCCGGTACTCGCGCGCGGCCGGATCGGGGTGGGCCGCCAGCACCGTGAATCCCCTCGCATGCAGGAGCTCGATGGCGTCAGCGGCGCTCGCGTGTTCGTGCACGCGTACCCACTTCGACGAGCCCGCCGAGGTCGCGGGGTGGAGGTCGACGCCGCGCTCCGGAGGGACGACGTGCGCGTCCAGGACCCCCACGGCGTCACAACTCCGGAGAATCGCCGAGAAGTTGTGGCTCTTGTTGACCCGCTCCATGAGCACGGTGAGGTCGGGTTGGCGGCGCGAGAGGACGTCTCGCAGGCGGGCGAAGCGTTCGGGCGTCATGCGAGTCGGTGCGAGGGGGATTCGATCCGGGCAGCGGATGGTTATACTGTTCCGCGACCGACGCGCAAACCAAAGAGTGCCACCAGCCATGTCTCCGACCCCGCCTCCCGTGCCCTCGGGTGCGCCGCAACAGATTCCGCCGAGCCCTGCCAGCACCCCGGTCGTGGTCGCCGACGACGAACCGGGCGTGCTCCGTGCCGTCCAGCGGGTGCTCGAAGGCAACGGATACCCGGTGGTGGCCTGCGAAAACCCGGACGACGCGCTCGCGCGCGTTCGCGAGGGCGGGGTGGCGATTCTCATCACCGACCTCGTCATGCCCGAAATGTCGGGCCTCGAGCTCACGCGCCACGCGCTGGGCTCCGCTCCGGACCTGGCCGTGATCCTCATGACCGGTCGCGGCGACGAGAACACGGCCGCCCAGGCGCTCCGGCTCGGCGTTTGGGACTACCTGCAGAAGCCGTTCGGGGCGTCGGAGCTCGAGGCTGCCGTGCGCAATGTGCTCATTCGGCGCGCGCTGATTCTCAAGCGGCACGGCAGCTCGGCACGCCTGCGCGAGGCGGTGGCGCTCCAGGCACGCGAGATCCAGCAGAGCAGGGCGGAGGTCCAGGACCTCACGGTCGGCGTGCTCTCCGTGCTCGCGCGGCTCCAGGACGAGCGCTTTCCCTGGCTCAAGGGCAACAGCGAACGGGTGTCGAACCTCGCAGCCGCCATGGCGCACCAGCTCGGCATGGACGCCGAAGACGTCCAGGACGTCAAGGTGGCCGGGCTGCTGCACGACATCGGCATGGTGAGCATGCCCGACGCGATCATGAACAAACCCGGGCCGCTGACCGGCCCCGAGTACGAGCTCATCAAGGAGCACCCGCGCATCGGGGCCGAGCTGCTCGCGCCGCTCCGCATTCTGAGCCGCGCCTCCGAGTACGTGCTCTTCCACCACGAGCGCATCAACGGATCCGGCTACCCGGACGGCCTCACCGGCGCCGAAACGCCCCTCGGCGCGCAGATCGTCGGGGTGGCCGAGTCGTTCGCCACCCTCATCGAGGACCGGCCGTTCCGCCCCTCGGTCACGCCCCGCGAGGCCATCGAGACGCTCCGCATGTCGGAAGGCGTCTGGTTCGACTCCGACATGCTGGACGCGCTGGCGAAGGTCGCGACGGCGGGTTGAGCGACCCACCCGTGGGCCCCGCGCCGCCGCCGCGCGGCCGGGTGTTCGGCGTGCGCCTGGCGCTCGCCTCGCTCGCGGCGCTCGCCGTCGGCATTGGCCTGGGTGTCGCGGGCGTCAACGTTCCCGCGCTCCAGACTGCGGCGACCTTCGTCGAGCCGTTCGGCCGGTTGTGGCTGCGCGCGCTCCAGATGACGGTGATTCCACTGGTCGTCACGCAGCTGCTCCAGGCCCTGATCCGGCCCGACGGCGCTCGCGTCGGTGGGCTGGGGGCCCGCGCGCTGGCGCTGTTCGTGGCCTACCTCGTGGCCGGCGGCGCGCTGGCCGTGGCCGCGACGCCCTGGCTCCTGCGGCTCGCACCCCCCGGCTCACTCGAGGCCGCGCAGGGCGGCGGGGCGGACGCCTCGGGCGCGGCAGGGGTGGCCGACGCCGGAGCGCCGCCCCCGGGGTTCGGCGAGTGGCTCACCGGGTTGATCCCGTCGAACCCCTTCGCGGCGGCCGCTGCGGGTGAGCTCATGCCACTGCTCGTCGCCGTGGTGCTCTTCGGGCTCGCGGCGTCGCGGCTCGACGAGGGCCCCCGCACCCTGCTCGCGGGGCTCGTGCGCGCGACGGCCGACGCGATCATGCTGCTTGTGGGCTGGGTGCTGCGTTTCACGCCGATCGGCGTGCTCGCCCTGGTCTGGTCGCTCACCCTCGACGCGGGCGCGGGCATGCTCGGTGTGATCGGCAGCTACGTCGTACTGGTCTGCCTTCTGCTCGTCGGCACCACGCTGCTCGTGTACCCGCTGGTCGCGGGCACCACCGGCACGCCGCTCACGCGTTTCGCACGGGCGGCGCTGCCGGCGCAGCTCGTCGCCGCGAGCACGCAGTCTTCGTTGGCATCGCTCCCCGCGCTCGTCGAGGGCGGCGAACGGCACCTCGAGCTCGGAGACCGCGCGACCGGCTTCGTGCTGCCCCTCTGCGTGGCCACCTTCAAGCCCAACCAGGCGGTCTATCACGGCTTCAACCTGGTCTTCCTCGCGCACGTGTTTCAGGTCGAGCTGGCGCCAGTGGCCGTGCTGACCTTCATGGCCTTCGTGATCCTGATGAGCTTCAGCGTCGCGGGGGTGCCGCGGGGAGGAGGGGGATTTCGCATGCTGCCGTTCTATCTCGCCGTGGGAATTCCCATCGAGGGCGTCGTACTGTTCGAGGCGGTCAAGACGATCCCCGATGTGTTCATGACCGTCTACAACGTCACCGCCGATCTGAGCGTGGCGACGATCCTCGAGCGCCCCACACCCGAACCTTCCTGAACCGGCGGCCGGAAACGGCGTCCTGCAACGCGGGTACTCGACGGGCGTAGGAACTCAGTGGGCGACGCCCGGCCCGGGACGGCGCGCCCTGGCCGCAGATCCCGGTGCCTCGCACTCCCGACCTCGCATGTGCTCCCGCCTCGCCGTCGTCTTCGCCGCCGCCGCCCTCGCGCTGCCGGGCGGCTGGCTCCGGGCGCAGGCGGTCGTCGCGGACTCGGTCACGGCGGCGGGAGAAGAGGGCGTGCGGGTCTTCGGCGTCGTCACCGACCACCGGACCGAGCGGCCCCTGCCGGAAGCCCTCGTCGTCTTCGAGCGGCAGGGCGGCAGCGGGGGGATCACCTGGCAGGACCACTCCGACTCGCTCGGCGCGATCCGCTCGCCCCGGCTGCCCGCGGGCCCGTATCGCTTCCGCGTCGAGGCGCTCGGGTACCGGGCGGCCACCGACACCGTGACCCTCCGGGGGTACGGCGCCGTCGAACTCGAGATCGCGCTCACCCCGGAGGCACTCGAACTGGAGCCGATCGTCGTGGTGTCGCGCCGCCGGTCTCGCCTCGAGCTCGCCGGCTTCTACGACCGCCGACGGCAGGGATTCGGCAGGAGCCTCGACCGGAGCGAGATCGAGGCATCGGGTGCCTCGCGCGTAACGGACCTCTTCCGGGGCATGGCCGGGCTCACGATCTCTCCGGCTCGCGTCGGCGCGGGCGGTATCGTATCGATGCGCGGAGGGTGCGTGCCCGATGTGATCCTGGACGGGGTGCGGCTCAGCCCCCCGGTGCGTCTCGACGACATGATGACAATCCACGACGTCGAGGGGCTCGAGGTGTACGGGCTGGCGAGCACGCCGGCAGGGTACGCCGGCGGGTGCGGCACCATTCTCGCCTGGTCGCGGGACCCCAGGGGCATGCCCGGCCAGCCCTTCAGCTGGCTCCGCGTCGGCGTGGCCGCCGGCCTTGCGGCGATCATGACCTTCCTGGTGCTCGGCTGAACGTCCTCGTCACGGGCGCGACCGGCTACATCGGAGGCCGGCTCGTGCCGCGGCTGCTGGACGCAGGGCATCGCGTGCGATGTCTCGTGCGTGACGCCGCGCGGGTCGAGCGCCGGAGCTGGGAATCCCGTGTCGACATCGTGGTCGGTGACGTGCTCGAGCCCGAAACGCTCGCCCCCGCCATGGAGGGCGTCGAGGTCGCGTACTACCTGATCCACAGCATGGGTTCGGGCTCCGAGTTCCACGAAAGGGATCTCCGCGCCGCCCGGAACTTCGGGCGGGCGGCGCTGAACGCCGGCGTGCGCCGCATCGTCTATCTCGGCGGGCTCGCCCGCGACGACGCCGAGCTCTCCGAGCACCTGCGCTCGCGCCAGCAGACCGGCGACGCGCTCCGCGACGCGGGGGTGCCGGTGACCGAGTTCCGCGCCGGCGTGATCGTCGGCGCCGGCAGCGTGTCGTTCGAGATGATCC
>CBFGQV010000160.1:0-6652 GCA_965651045.1 uncultured bacterium | reverse complement strand
CGAGCCGCCATCGCGCTCGCCGGGCCGTCGTTCGATGAGCGGGCCGGGGCCTTCGCAGCGCCCTGCCGGAGGCACCGCATCGCCACCTACTGTCCGCACGCTCCTGCCGCGAAGACCCTCGACCCTGTACACCTCTCTCTACGAGTGGGACGCGGCGAGGTTTCCGAGGGTTGCCGGCGAGCGCCGACGGGCGGTCAGCGGTCCTCTTCGACGCGCAGGCCTTCGCCTTCGAGAATGCCGATGATCTCGTCGACGTGATCGCGGCCGCGGGTCTCGAGGTGGAGCACGATCTCGACGTCGCCCACCGAGATGTCGGCGAAGGCCCGCCGGTGCGCGATCTCGAGCACGTTGGCGCCGAGGCCGGCCACGATGCGGGTGAGGCGCGAGAGTGAGCCCGGCCGGTCGAGCACCTTCACCATGAGGCGCGTGAGGCGGCCGTCGGCCACGAGCCCCCGGTCGATGATGCGCGAGAGAATGTTCACGTCGATGTTGCCGCCCGACATGAGCAGCACGGCGGTCGTCGACGGCGTGACCGGCACGCGGCCGCTCGCGAGCGCCGCGAGCGCCACCGCGGCGGCTCCTTCGACGACCGTCTTCTGGCGTTCGACGAGCATGAGGATCGCGCTGGCGATCTCCTCTTCGTCGACCACCACCAGGTCGTCGACCAGCGCCTCGATCATCGGAAAGGTGAGGTCGCCCACCCGCTTGGTCGCGATGCCGTCGGCCAGCGTGTGGTGGCTCTCGATCTTCACCACCCGGCCCGCCTCGCGCGACGCGAGCGCAGACGGCGCGGCCCGCGCCTCGACGCCCACCACCCGCACCTCGGGGCGCGCGGCCTTGAGCGCGAGCGCGATGCCCGAGATCATGCCCCCGCCGCCCACCGGCACCACGACGAGGTCCAGCTCGGGCACCTGCTCGAGCAGTTCGAGCCCCATCGTGCCCTGCCCCGCGATCACGTGTCGGTCGTCGAAGGCCGAGACCATCACCAGCCCTTCGTCGTCGACGAGTCGGCGGGCCTCGACGGCCGCGTCGTCCAGGACCGTGCCTCGCTGCAGCACCCGCGCGCCGTAGCCGCGCGTGTTCGAGACCTTGATGAGGGGCGCGGTCTCGGGCATGACCACGGTACAGGGAATCCCCAGGCGCCGGGCGTGGTAGGCGAGCGCCTGCGCGTGATTCCCGGCGCTGGCCGTCACGACGCCCCGGCGGCGTTCCTCGTCGGTGAGGTGGAGCAGCCGGTTCAGCGACCCCCGGTCCTTGAACGATCCGGTGCGCTGCAGGTTCTCGAGCTTGAGGTGCAGCGCGCAGTCCACGACGTCGCGAAACGCGGGCGCGCGAGGGCACGGCGTGTGCACGATGTGGGGATCGATGCCTCGACGGGCTTCGGCCAGGTCGGCCGTCGTCACGGGAAGCGCGGTCGACGTGCTCACCGCCCGCCTCCGCCGGGACCTCCCGGGCCGCGCGACCGGTGCACGAAGTGGATCCGCCAGGCTCCCCCGGTGTCGGGCTGGAGCAGCACGCTCTCGACGCCCCACCAGGGCACCGGCTCGCCGGCGACGGTCGCGCGGTAGCGCAGAATCACCAGCCGAGCCATGCCCAGCGAGTCGACGCGCGTGCCCACCCGCTCCCATGTGAGGCCGCCGCGAGGCGGTTCGGGCAACTCGAGCGGGCCGGGCAACGCGCCCGTCCCGCTCGCGCTCCAGAGCACGCCCTCCTCCTGGTCGACGAGGAGCGCGTCCGGACCCACGATCTGCGCCAGACGCGCGGCGTCACCCGACCCGAGGGCCCGGTGATAGGCCTCGATCACGCCCATGAGCGCCTCGTCCGAGGCGAGCCCCGAGACGTCGGCCGAGGCGTCCTCCGAACCCGACGCGTCCGACTCGGTGTCGGCCCGGCGCTCGAACGAGCACCCGGCCGCGGCCGCGAGCAGGAGCGCTCCGAAGGCCGTGGCGCGCACGACCGCGCGCCGCCGGCTCGACGGGCTCATCACCCGCGCTTGCGGAAGCGTGCGACCCGGAGCGGCGGCTCCACCCAGCCCTGGAAGTGAAGCCGGTTCTCGCCCTCGACCACGGTGGTCCGGGTCTGGTGACGGGTCTTCGGGTAGTCCTTTCCCTGCTCGCTCTCGATGACGAGCAGCTCACCCTCGCCCAGCTCCGCCTCGAGCTCGCGCATGCGCACCTCGAGCTGGTCCAGCAGGGCCTGCTCGGTCTGGTCTTGCACGTCGCCCTCGGAGCGGGCCTCGAGTTCGAAGCCCTGCACCCGCTCCCAGCCGGCCTCGAACTCGTCGGTCGGCACGGACCACGCCTGGTCGCGCCGGAACCCGATCTCGGTCATCGCGCGCGAATCGAAATTGAGCTCCACGCTCTGAACGGTACTGCCGTAACGTCGAACGATCATGGCCAGTCGGTCTCGAGGGTTCTTCCGGGGGTATTTCAGGGGTCTACTTGAACTTGAGCAGGTCGGCGAGCTCTTCGGGCGACAGCTCGTCACCGAGCCGCGCACCGAGGCCGCGGGGCGAGCGCGAATGCCGGCCACGCGTGGGGCTGGTGCTCGTGTCCGCCTTCGGTGCACCCGCGTAGTCGAACTCGGCGAGATGCTCGCGTTCGAGCGAACGCCCCAGATGATGTTCGAGGGATTTGAGGTGGCCGAGGTCACCCGCCGTGACGAAGGTCACCGCGGTGCCCGCAGCGCCCGCCCGGCCCGTACGGCCGATACGGTGCACGTAGTCTTCCGGGTCGAGGGGTACGTCGTAGTTGACCACGTGGCTGATGCCCTCGACGTCGAGGCCCCGCTGGGCGATGTCGGTCGCCACGAGCACGCGCACCTTGCCGGTCGCGAAGTTCTCCAGCGCGCCGGTGCGCTCGCGCATGGCGCGGTCGGAATGCATCACGTCGGTCCGAATACCCTGGCGCTCGAGGCGCGACTCGAGCACGTCGGCGCCCGCCTTGGTGCGGGAGAAGACCAGCACCTGGTCCCACCCAGGCTGCGCGAGCAGGTGCAGGAGCAGCTCGGGCTTCTTCTCCGGCTTGACCGAGTAGACGACCTCGGTGATGCCGCTCGCGGTGGTGCCCGAGGGCGCCGCTTCGACCCACACCGCCTCGCGGGTGATGCGAAGCGCGAGGTCGTGCACGCCGTGTGGCATGGTCGCGCTGAAGAGCATGGTCTGGCGCTGCCGCGGCACGCGGCGCATCACCTCTTCGATCTGCGGGCGAAACCCCATGTCGAGCATGCGGTCGGCCTCGTCCAGAATGAAGAAGCGCACCGACGAGAGGTCGGCGTTGCCGCGCTGCATCTGGTCGATGAACCGGCCGGGTGTCGCCGCGATGACCTCGAACCCTTCGCGCAGCGCGTCGTTCTGGGGGCCGTACTTGACGCCTCCGTAGATGGCGGCGGTCCGGATCGAGGTGCCCTTGGAGAGCGCCTCGGTGTCTTCGGCGACCTGCTGCGCCAGCTCGCGCGTGGGGCACAAGATCAGCGCTTGCAGCCCACCCCCCGCCTCGATGCGTTCGAGCGTGGGAAGCATGAAGGCACCGGTCTTGCCCGTGCCGGTCTGGGCGATGCCGACGACGTCCTTGCCCTCCAGCGCCGGCGGAATGGCCCGGGTCTGGATCGGCGTCGGCTGGGTCCAGCCGAGCGCCTCGACGGCGGCGCGAGCCTCGTCGGAAAGGCCGAGCTCGGCGAAGGTCTTCTGGGTGTCGACTTGCGGCACGATGCGTACTGCTCCTGTATTTCGTGAGTTCTTCAGCTCTCAATGATAGCGAACATGACGAACCGACCCAACGACGCTCGGTCTTCCGGCCGCGCCACCGGTGTGCTCTTCGTCTGCCTCGGCAACATCTGCCGGTCGCCGCTCGCCGAGGGGGTCTTCCGCCACCTCGTGCGCGAGCGGGGGCTCGAAGACCGCTTCGTGATCGACTCCGCCGGTACCGGCGCCTGGCACGTCGGCGAGCCGCCCGACGCGCGCTCGCGCGAGGTCGCCAGGCGGAACGGCATGAGCCTCGACGACCAGCGCGCACGGCAGGTCACCGCCGACGACTTCGACGCCTTCGATCTCATCGTGGCCATGGACCGCGAGAACCTGCATACGCTCAAGCGGCTGCACCCGGGTGGCGACATGCGCGCAGAGCTCCGTCTTCTGCGCGACGTCGACCCGGAGCCGGGTGACGGGCAGGTGCCGGACCCCTACTTCGGCGGTCCGGACGGCTTCGACGAGGTCTACGAGATGGTTCGACGCTCGGCCGAAGCGCTGCTCGACGAACTCGCGGACTGAACGACCTGCAGGTTCTCTCAGGCCGGAGCCGCCTCTACGAGCAGCCCCGCCAGGCGACGGACGGCTTCTTCGAGCAGGTGGTCCGAGGTCGCGTAGCTCAGCCGAACGTACCGGGGATCCCCGAACGCCTCGCCGGGAACCATCGCCACCCCGGTCTTCTGGAGCGCCCACGAGCAGAACTCGGCGGCGGTCGAGCGTTCCTCGGTGAAGGCCCCGTCGACCCGGAAGAAGAGATAGAAGGCGCCCTCTGGCGTGAGGAACGGAAGATCGGGCAGGTGCTCGCGGAAGAGCGAAACGATCAGGTCGCGGCGACGCCGGAACGCGGAACGCATGCGCTCGACGTCTTCGTCCGTCCGCCCGCTGTCGGTGTAGGCGGCCAACGCCGCCATCTGTGACGGCGTGGCGGCGTTCGAGGTGGTGTGGCTCTGGAGGGCCGTGAGCGTGCGCGCGAGGTCGGTGTCGCTGTACGAGAACCCAATTCGCCAGCCGGTCATGGCGAAGCTCTTCGACGCGCCGTCGATCACCACGTGCGGCCCGAGCGAGGAGTCGGGAAGTTCGAGCAACCCTGGCGCCGGCTCGTCTCCGAAGTGGATCAGGCGATAGATCTCGTCCGAGATGAGCCAGACGTCGTGGTCGCGTGCCCACTCGGCAAGCGCCTGCAACTCGGTCGTGTCGTAGACGGCGCCGGTCGGATTCGAGGGCGAGCTGAAGATCAGCCCACGGGTGCGCTCGGTGCGCACGCGTTCGAGGTCGTCCGGGGTCAGCTTGAAGTCGCGCGCCTCGGCGCCGGCGACCGCCACGGGTTCGGCCCGCGCGAGCGTCACGATCTCGGGGTAGCTGGTCCAGTAGGGTTGGGCTACCAGCACCTCGTCACCCGGCCCGAAGAGGCTGAAACAGGCGTTGAAGAGCGCCTGCTTCGCCCCCGACGACACGACGACCCCGTTCCAGTCGACCTCGCGCCCCGCGCGCGCCGCGAGGCCCCGCGCGATCGCCTTGCGCAGCTCGGGAATCCCCGCGGCCGGCGTGTACCGGGTGCGGCCTTCGCGAATGCCCTGGATCGCCGCGTCGGCGATCCACCCGGGGGTGTCGAAGTCGGGCTCACCCGCGCTCAGGTCGATGACGTCGCGCCCTTCGGCCGCGAGCCGCTTGGCGAGCGAGCTCACGGCGATGGTGGCCGACGGCTGAAGGCGGGCGACGTTCGGGCTGAGCTGCGAGCGGTCCATGCTGCGTCCGGCGCGGGCGGCGGTACGGGGAGCGACCTCGGAACGCCCCGAAGGGCGGAAGGGCGCAATATCGACCGGCCCCCGCGACGGATCAAGAAGCGGGGCCGTTGCCACCCCGGAGCGTTCCGGTCACATTTCGCCCCATGTCGGACGCCCGGACGCTCCTGTTCTTCCATGATTTCGTGGATCCGGGCTCCTACCTGATGGAGGTGCGGCTCGAAGCGCTGGCCGCGGTCGCAGGGGGGAGCACGGTCGTTCCGGTGCCGTTCGAGCTGCGCCCGCCTCCGGAGCCGATGCTCGACGCGGGCGAACCGGCGTGGCTGGAGTACTGGAGGGCGATGGCCGATCGACTCGAACACGAAGGCCACCCGATCGCCCGGCCGCGCATGGTGCCCTGGACCCGAAAGGCGCACGAACTCGTCCTGTTCGCCGCCGAACGTGGCATCGGCGCAGAGGCGCGCCGCGCGATCTATGCGAGCTTCCACGAGGGCGGCGAGGACATCGGAAGGGTCGACGTGCTGCTGCGTATCGCGAGCGCGTTGGGCCTGGATGCAACGGAAACCAAGGCAACGCTGGACGTGGACCGTTTCGCCGACGACGTCGGAGCGGGACGCGAGAAGGCCGCCCGGCTCGGCGTCCGAGGGGTGCCGACCCTGGTGAAGGACGGCCGGGCACTCGAAGGCGTGCAGGGTCGTGAAGCGCTTCGGCGCTTTCTCGAAGGTGCGCCGGACGCGACCTGATCGCGCCGGTGCGTACGGACAACGAACGAGGGGTTCACGAGCATGGCTGGATACCAGAGAAAGACCGCGCTCGCGCCGAGCGACGTCTTCGCCCGGGCCGAGACACGCCTGCCCGAGATTCTCGGGCTGTCGCGCACGAAGGCGTCGGGCCACAGCGCGACCTATCACGGAA
Organism: uncultured bacterium; assembly: GCA_965651045.1. Lineage (GTDB taxonomy): Bacteria > Gemmatimonadota > Gemmatimonadetes > Longimicrobiales > Gaopeijiaceae > Gaopeijia. The sequence goes on along the minus strand of CBFGQV010000160.1, from coordinate 250 downwards.
AGGAGGGCACCGTGAACCTTTCCGCGCACGGTCACGGCTTCTACACCGACGTGGTCGCGCAGACCGACCAGCTTCGAACCTCGCGCATGGACTACGAGGTGCAGCGATTCCTGAACGCCCTTCCGTACGAGCCGGGAGACCGGGGCGGGCCGGGCTCGAGCGAGTCACGCTGACCATGGACTCCTTCGAAGAGCTGAACCTCTCGCCCGAGATGGTCGAGGCGCTCGCGGCCGAGGGCATCGAGCGCCCG
>CBFGQV010000159.1:0-6658 GCA_965651045.1 uncultured bacterium | reverse complement strand
GGGCGCCGCGCCCGGTTCGTCGTCGGCGTGCGCCAGGTCACGGCCCGCGTGGGGCGCGAGGCCGAAGAGCTCCAGCATGCCGCCGGTCACCCTCGCGCCGGTCACGAGACTCGGCTCCTCACCCCCCGTGAGCGTCATGGTCGTCGTGGACCACCCCTCCGCCGCGTCGAACGACGCGCTCGCCCGCACGCTCTCGATGTCCGGCTGCGACATGTTCCAGCGACGGTTCTGCGGGCCCTGGTCGGTCGGGTAGGTCCACACCGCGACCATGCGCCCGGGTGCCGGATACGGCAACGGCCGGAGCAGCACGCCGTTCACCACGCCGAAGATCGCCGTGGTCGCACCGATGCCGAGTGCGAGGGTGAGCACGGCCACGCTCGTGAAGCCTGGACGGCGGCGAAGTGCACGAACGGCGAAGCGGAGTTCCTGCAGAATCGAATCCATGAGGGCGGCTCGGTCGAAGAACGGGGGGGAGGATTCGGGCGGCAGCGGCGTGGGGTCGAGCCGCTCGCGCACCGCGAGAAGGAAGAGGCCCGCGACGGTGCGAACGTCGAAGCGCAACCGCGCGAGTCCACGCCTCCGGGCGCGACCTTCACGCGCGGCTTCGGCGATCTCGTCACCGAACCGGCGCCGGAAGGGCCCCGGAAGCAGCGCCAGCGCGAACCGAATCACCGTCACGCCCCGAACAGGGCGCGCGCGCGGGCGAGGTCGACCAGCTCGGCCATGCGCTCGGCCTCGTCCGCCGCCCGCGCCCGGCCCTCGGTCGTGAGCCCGTAGTACTTCCGGGCCCGGCCCGGATGCTCCCCGTCGGCCGACGCCGGGGTCGGCCGTTCTTCGACGAGGCCCCGTGCCATGAGCCGAGCGAGCACCCGGTACAGCGTGGCCACGTCGGGCGTGAGCCTTCCGCCCGACTCGCGCTCGACCGAGGTCATGAGCGCGTACCCGTAGGCCTCTTCGCGCGCCAGGGCGACGAGCACGTGGAACTCGAGAGGGGTCAGAAGGTCATCGGACGACATCGGCCTCCTCGCACGGCGTTTGTACATGACGGGCCATCATATATGACGTCTGCCACATATAGACGTCCACCGATACCGAAAGGTTGCAACGTCACTTCGAGCGATCGGACCGCCACCGTCCGGCCGCGTCCGGGTTCTTCTCCAGGAAGCGCCGCATGCCGGCATAATCCGTAGCCGCGGAGAAGGTGTCGAAGTAACGATCGACGCGCTCGCGCGGCAGGTGATCCGCAAGCCCCGCCCGGACCTCGCCTTCGTACCGCGTCGCATCTTCGTCGGCGTCGCCCGCGGCCAGCGCTGCTTCGACCCGCCCGGCGAGCGCGACGAGCGCCCGGGCGAGTTCCGACGCCCTGCCCCGGACATCCCCATGCAGCCCGAAATGGCTCGCCACCGCCCGTTCGGGCCCGACCACGGCCAGTTCGTCGAGCGTGCGGAGCCAGGCCTCGAGGTCCACCGACGGGGGCGGGGTCGGCGGATGCACGGGCGCGGCGCCCGCGAGAATGATGCCCAGCGCGTCGCCCGCCACCAGAGTGCCGTCGGTCTCGTCGAGCCAGGCGAGGTGATGGTCGATGTGGCCCGGGGTCGGCAGCGCCCTGAGCCACGGCAGCGGACCCCGCTCACCCGGCCGCCACACCCGCACACGCGAGACCGGCACCGGTTGCATCTCACCCCATAGCCGGTCGTGCGCGTCGCCGAAGGTGCGGCGGGTGCTCGCCACGAGGCGCGTCGGATCGACCAGATGCGGAGCGCCGTCGACGTGCAGGTGCACCGTCAGACGCGGCCAGCGCGCGACCAGGTGCCCCGCCGCCCCCGCGTGGTCCAGGTGCACGTGCGTCAGGCACAGGTGCCGCACCTCGGTCAGCGGCACCCCGAACGACGCGAGGCCGGCCTCCAACGCCTCGAGCGTGGTGGCCGGCCCCGGATCGACGAGCACGGGCTCCTCGCCCGCGATCAACGTCGCGCCGATCGCCCCCTCGAGCCCCAGGTGCTCGAGGTCGACGACGTGTGCGCGCGGCAGACTCAGCCGCGGTCCTCCAGCGGCACGAACGAACGCTCGTCCGAGCCCACGTAGATCTGCCGCGGGCGGGCGATCTTCTGCTCGCCGTCTTCAAGCATCTCTTCCCACTGCGCGAGCCAGCCCACCGTGCGCGGAATCGCGAAAAGCACCGGGAACATCTCGACCGGGAATCCGAGCGCCTGATAGATGAGCCCCGAGTAGAAATCGACGTTCGGGTACAGGTTCCGCGACACGAAGAACTCTTCGTTCAGCGCGATGCGCTCCAGCTCGAGCGCGATGTCCAGGAGCGGGTTCCGGCCCGTCACCTCGAAGACCTCGTCGGCCGTGCGCTTGATGATCGACGCGCGCGGATCGTACGCCTTGTACACCCGGTGCCCGAAGCCCATCAGCCGCTCTTCGCGGTTCTTCACGCCCTCGATGAAGGCAGGCACCTTGTCGACCGAGCCGATGCGCTGGAGCATGCGGAGCACTGCTTCGTTGGCGCCCCCGTGCAGCGGGCCGTAAAGCGCCGCCATCGCACCCGCGAGCGCCGAATACGGATCGGCTTCCGAGCTGCCGATCACCCGCATCGCCGTGGTCGAGCAGTTCTGCTCGTGGTCGGCGTGCAAGATGAAGAGCACGTCGAGCGCCCGCTCGAGCACCGGATTCGGCTTGTACTCCTTCACGCCGATCCGAAAGAGCATGTTCAGGAAGTTGGCCGTGTAGGAGAGCTCGTTCTCGGGGTACACCAACGGCAGCCCGCGGTGGTGCCGGTACGCGAACGCCGCGAGCGTCGGCATCTTGGCGACCAGGCGATTGATCTGGATCCACCGGTTCTCGGGGTTCCGGACGTCTTTCGCCTCGGGGTAGAAGGTCGAGAGCGCCGCCACTGCGCTGATCATCATGCCCATGGCGTGGGCGTCGTAGCGGAAGGCGTCGAACATCTGCGTGACGTTCTCGTGCACGTACGTGTGGAAGGTCACGTCGTGCACGAAACCGTCGAGCTCGCTCTGCGTCGGCAGCTCGCCCTTGAAGAGCAGGTACGCCACCTCGAGAAACGACGCGCGCTCGGCCAACTGCTCGATCGGGTACCCGCGGTAGCGGAGAATGCCCTCGCCGCCGTCGATGTACGTGATCGTGCTGCGGGTCGAGGCGGTGTTCGTGAAGGCCGGGTCGTAGGCCATCATGCCGAATTCGTCGGCCTCGACCTTGATGCCCCGGAGATCCATCGAGCGCACGACATCGCCCTCCAGGATGTCGGCCTCGTACTCCTTGCCCGTCCGGTTGTCTCGGATCGTCAGCGTATTACGGGTTCCAGCGTCGTTCTCACCCATGTAGTCCTCCGCGGCGTCGCCACCGTGGCGGGGCGGCGACCATGTGATTCAGCGCATGCACAGCATCCAAGTATAACGCGACGATGCGCGCGGCCCCAAGATGCGATGCTTGACGCGCCCACGGGTCGGAGCGTAGCCGTGGAACATCGTCCGTCCACCGGCTTTCCGACCCCGCCAGGAGCGCGCCGTGCCCCGACCTGCCACGCCGACCCGACGCCCGAAGCCCCCACTCCGCGTGCTCGCGTTCGGCCTCGCGGCCGGTGCCATCTGTGGGTGCGCACCCGACGCTCCGGCCGGGGGCGGGGGCGCCGTACTCGCCGAGCTTCCGCGCTTCGTCGCGGCCGAGGAACCCTCGCTCTCGATCGGCGTGCTCGAGGGCGACGAACGGCTCATGTTCGAGCAGGTCGTCGACGTGCTCACCCTCGCGAGTGGTGAGATCGCGGTGGCGGACCGGCAGGCCGCTCGCGTGTCGATCTTCGCGCCCGACGGCGCGCCGCTCCGGAGCTGGGGTGGCCGAGGCGACGGGCCCGGCGAGTTCCGGGGGCTGGCCCTGCTCCACCAGAGCCCGGGGGATTCGCTCTTCGCCTTCGACGCCCGCGGCGATCGCGCGTCGCTCTTCGACCGTGAGGGTGTGTACGCGCGCGAGGTGCCCTCGGCGGAGCTCTCGGGCGACACGCTCTTCACCATGGACGTCTGGCTGCACGGCCGGTTCGTGGTGTACGGCGTGCTGGCCCCCGACGAGCGCGCCCGAGTAGCCGGCGCCCTGGACCGGCTTCCCCGCCCCGACGGGCCGGGGTTCCGGCGGGTCCGCACGGGCACCGACGGCTCGATCTGGATTCGGGAGCCCGACGCGCCTGCCCCGGGCCTGGCGCGCTGGATCGTACTCGATGCCCGCGGCGCGCCCGTCCGGTCCGTCGATCTGCCCGATCGGCTGGACGCCGACGAGCTCGCGCGCGACCGTGTGCTCGGCCGCTGGCTGGGCGAGGCCGACGTGAATTTCGTGCGGGCCTACGGGCTGGTCGACGCGGGCGACGTCGTCGGCACCCCTGCGTGGCTGCGCGCGGGCGCCGACGCCACCGAGGCCCGGAACGCCGCCCCGGACTCCGCGGTCACGATCGACCTCGAGGCGGCCGCGCGCGAGGCCGTGCGGGGCGCCGCCGTGGCGCAGGAGATCTACTACTCGCAGCACTTCCGGTACGCCGCGAACACCGACTCGCTGGAGCTCGAGCCGGTCGACGGGGCCACGCTCCACCTCCTCACCGCCGACGCCGCCGGTTGGGGGGGCGTCGTCGTGCACCCCGACCTCGACCGACTCTGCGGCCTGGGCTATGGCACCGGCGTACCGCGCGGGTGGCGGGCGGGCACGGTCATGTGCGGGCGGTGAGCGCCCCCGTCACCCGTACGAGACACCCTCGATGTCGGTCCGTGAGAAGTCGTCCCCCTTGTACAGCAGCGGCTCCCGTTCGGCGGACGCGACCCCGTACGCCAGGCAGTCTCCGTAGTTCAACACCCGAACGTCACCGGCTCCGCGCCCGAAGTGCGCATAGGCGAGCCGAGCGAGCTTCGAAGCGGCGAGCGTCATCGGGACCACCTCGATGTCCAGGCGTTCGAGGAGCGCATCCAGGGCCACCTCGCCTCCCGGCCCCTTCCGGGCCAGCATGACGGCCGCTGCCTCGACGAGCGTCGGCGTGCCGACCCGACGCACCGGGTCGCGCACGATGGCCCGTATCATGGCATCCGCCTCGGGTTCGCCGAAGAGAATGGAGAGCAGCGCAGAGGTGTCGATCACCACGATGGGGCTACCTCGGCAGACCGGACTCGTCGTACCCGAGAATCTCGTCCTCCGTGCGGCGATCACGATCGGGAAGGCTGGCCACGAGATCCTGAATGGCGCGCACTTCGGCCAGGACGGCTCTGAGCGAGGGCCCTTCGTCCTGCCGATCGAGTGTGCGCTTCAGGGCCACGGTGACCGCATCGGTCATCGACGTGCCGGTCGCTTCGGCGAGGCGGCGCGCCAGCTCGTGCGCCTCGTCACTCTTGATGTTTAGCGCCATAACCGCTCGTTATGGTGGAAAGGTGTAATAGAATCTACCGTTCCACCATCGCCTCGACAAGACTCACAAGTCGATGCCGCCCGGGCGTCGGAGCGTGACTCCCTGCTCCGCCCCCGACCGGGTCTCCTCGTCGTACCGACGGTTGATCTCGCGGTAGCGGTCGAGAATGTCCTGCGCCGCCCGGTTGGCGCGGGCGCTGATGAACGAGCAGTCGGGCTCGGACATGCGCCGGAGCATGCGGTCGACGTCGCGGGCGGCGCGGTACGCGATGTCGCGGTGACCGTTCTCGTGCACCCTGAGCGCCTCGATCATGGCGTCCCACGCGCGTCCAAGCTCGGGGTCGGCCTGGTGGCGGGTCCGCCACCGCGGGAGCGTCGTTACGGATTCCAGCTCGACCCGAACGTCGGTCATGCGGCAGAACGGCCCGTCGGGCGCGTAGCGGAACCGCCAGCGCATGTGCCAGTCGTGCCGCCCCCAGACGGTTCGCCCATCGGCCACGGGTCCTTCTTCGCGAATCGACCGGATCAACTCGTCGCGCGTCGACCCGTCGACCTCGTACCAACGCTCTTCCCGGTGGTCGACAACGCCGGGCGGGAGCGTCGGCGGGGGGCCGTAGCCGGGCGGCGCGGAGCCACAGCCGATCGACGCGAGCAACAACCCGGGCAGGAGCCGACGTCTCATCACATCTTCCTTCGAGAGTCGCGCGCGGCCGAGACGGGGGCCGACTACCGCTTCTTCCCCTTCGCCTCCGCCGCGACAGCGATCGCCTTGTTCATCCAGTCCGCGAGCAGGTCGACGTCTTCCAGCACGTCACCCGGCACCTCGCGGTACGCCATCGTGCGCTCGTCATCGTACGGCCGAAAGGGCGCGCAGTTACGCGCCTCGAAGTCGGCGAGGTTGGCCGCGCCCGCCTTGAAGTAGAGCATGTTGTCGGCCGCGAGGGCGAAGAAGTAGCCCCGCGCGTAGATGCCCAGCCCGCCGAACATGGCTCGCGTGGTGACCGGCTCGACGCGGCCGAGCTGCTCTTCGAGGAAGGCGCGGTACTCGGCGGAAACGGCCATGGTGCTCCTCGTGGCAGGGAAAGTCGGCGACCGGACGCGATCGCGGGCCACCGCACGATCGCCGTGCGGGTTCGCGACCGACAAGGGTCGCATGACCGATTCGGTATGAGCGCCTGAACGGTCCTGATGCCGAGGGCGGGATTCGAGCCGGAGGCGCACCGCGCCGCAGGTGACCGAGGACGGCGCAGCCGCCCGCAGG
>CBFGQV010000158.1:0-6693 GCA_965651045.1 uncultured bacterium | reverse complement strand
GCGCGGCGGGTGCGTCACCACCCGGGTGCGAGGTTGAAGCCCCAGTGCCAGCCCTTGTCCGGGCGCTGGAACGGGTAGGCGTAGTAGGCTTCCAGAATCAGCACGCCCAGCAGGTTGAAGCGCGCGCCGACGCCCGCCGAGAAGACCGGCACGCGTTCAGAAGACGAGCGCGAAAACTCCCAGGTCACCGGGTTGTCGCTGTCCCAGGCTGCGCCACCGTCCGCGAAGGCCACCAGCTCGGTGGGCAGGTACGGAAAGTCGATCAGCCCGAACTGCTCCACACCGATCAGCGGCACCCGCGCCTCGAGGCTCATCACCCCGATGCGCTGGCCCTGGAGCCGGTTCACCGTCGGGCAGCTGTCGAGCGCCGAAGCCCCCGCGTTGCACTCGCCGGGCTCGATCGACTCGATCGCATAGCCGCGCATGATGGTCTCGTAGCCCAGGAACATCGGGCGGATCGCGCGCTGGTCCGACGAGACGCCGTAGCGGCCCAGGTGAAGTCCGCGGAAGGCGAGGGTGAGGTTGCGGTGGGGCGCCCAGTAGCGGCGCCAGTCGGCGATCGCCGTAAGGAAGTCGATCGTGCCGGTCGTGGCTTCGAGCTCGAACCGGTAGCGGCCACCCCGAATCGGCGAGGTGAAGGCCGAGAAGGAATTGTCGCCCACGATCGCCACGGACGCGTTCACCAGGTTCAGCGGCTCGGCCTCGAGGTCGCTGCGTTGCAGCCGCTCGAAGCCGATGACGCGACCGATGTTGTCCAGGTAGTAGCGGTCCTCTTCGACGTCGTACGAATAGCGCGTGACGCCGAGACCACCCTCCAGGCGCCGCGTCGTCGAGAAGGGGTAGGCCAGCTGACCCACCGCGCTCGTCTGGAAGATGCGCTGGCGCAGCTGCGACACGTAGACGTCGCCGGCTTCGCTCTGATTGAGCGACTGGAAGAGCAGCAGGTAGGGAATTCTTCCACCCCCGACGCCCCAGTTCCAGCGGTCGCCCAGGTCGGTGTAGAAGGCCTGGCCGCCGATGTCCTTGAAGCTGCCCTGGGCGGCCAGCACCACGCCGAGCACCTTGTCGCCCAGCATGTCGCTGAAGTAGGCCGCGGTGCCACCGCTCGCGTAGTCGCCGTAGCGGTCGGTGCCCACGCCGATCGTGGGTTGCCCGATGAAGTCGAGCCCGAGCGACGGCGAGTACTGCACCGCATCGGCGACCGAGTAGTACTGTGCGGGTGGCAGGCCGGTCTCGGCGTCCGCCAGGTAGTCGGCCACGCGGCTGAACCGGTCCGGGTCGCTCGGGGGCAGGCGCCGCCCCTGGATCTCGCTCGCGTCGGCGACGCGCACGGTCGGGGTGCCGGGCGCGTCCGAGGGCATGGTGTGCAGCGTGAACCCGAACTCGCTGAAGACGCTGAAGGCCATCGTACCGTTTGCGACGGACAGCGCCGGTGACATGGCGGTGATGCCGCTCACGGCTGTCGCCACACGCGTCACGCGCTCGATGCGGTCGGTGCGGAGGTCGGCCCGGTAGATGTCCGAGAAGCCGTCCGCGTCGGAGAGGAAGAAGAGCGTGTTCGCGTCCGCTCCATACTGGGGGTTCGAGTGCCGGACGTTGCCGAGCAGGGGCAGCGTACGCACGCCGCGCGTCTCGAGGTCCAGCACCGCGATGCGGTAGTCCGAGTAGACCAGATCCTGAAAGTCGGTCTCGGGGCCGCGGTCGCTCGCGAAGGCGACGGTACGCCCGTCGGGCGAGAAGGTCGGGTGGAAGTCGGCGTGCCGGTCGTTCGTGAGCTGCGTGAGCGTCTCGGACTCGAGATCGTAGAGGTACAGGTCCGAGAGGCCCTCGCGGGTGCCCGAGAACACGATCTGCGTACCGTCGGGCGACCACGCAGGGTTGTTGATCGCCTCGATCGCGTCGTCCTTGAACGAAAGCCGCTCCTGGACGTCGCCGTCGCGCGTGCGCACGAGGTAGAGTTCGTTGTCGCCGTCGGCGAAGACGACGTACGCGAACATGCTTCCGTCGGGCGACCACGCACCCGACGAGTCGATGTAGCGGAGCGCGTCGCTGTGCGGGTCCGACATCGAGCTCGAGAGCTTCCGCACGATGCGGCCCGTCGCCGTCTCGGCCAGGTAGAGGTCGACCGAGAAGAGATCCTTCTCGGAAATGAACACCACGTGCTGCCCATCGGGGCTCAGCGCCGGCGCGATGTTCTGCTCGCCCGAGCCGGTCTCGGGGCCGATGATGAGCCGACCGACCTCCGTCGGCGCCGTCCGGCCCTCCATGAGCGGCAGGTACTCCTCCTCGACTGCTCTGCGCCACTGCACCGAGAGCGTGTCGGGCGAGACGCCGAGCACCTGCTGGATCGCGGGCTGGAACCCGATGCGCAGCGCCCGCCGGAAGAGCTGCACGATGACGTCGTCGCTGTAGGTGCCGCCGATGTAGGCCCAGAGCGCCTGGCCGAACCGATAAGGGAAGAACCGCTGCTCGCGCGTCATCTGCTGGATCGTCGGAAAATCCTCGCGGAGCAGTGCGTCTCGAAGCCACATGGCCGTGAGCGGGTCGTCCCGCCCCACGGACAGATATTCCGCCATGCCCTCGATCAGCCAGAGCGGCAGCGACCCCAGACCCTGCAATCCCCCCCCGCGCCGGCCCTGGGCGATGTTGTACTGGAAGGCGTGCACGATCTCGTGCCCGAGCACGTGGTCGGTGTCGGCGTACGACCCGGCCATCGGCATGATGACGCGGTTCTTCAGCGACTCGGTGACACCGCCCGTGCCCTCGCCGATGAAGCCCTGCAGCGTGTTCGTCTGCTGGAAGTCCGGGTGGTTGCGGTACACGATGAGTGGCTTCCTCGCCTCGAACTCGTGCTGGAAGGTGCGCGCGAACCGCTCGTACCAGCGCTCCGACATGCGGGCGAAATCCTCGACGGCGGTCGGGTCGTCGCCGTAATAGTGCACGTCGAAGTGTTCGGTCGTGAGTACCTTGAAGTCGAAGTCGTCGTACTGGACCTTGTTTCGTCCGAAGTACTGGGCCTCGACGGGCACGGCCATCGCGGCAAGGGTCGCCGTGGCGAGAAGGACGCCCATCGCCGAGCGGCCTGTGCGGCGCGGGAGGGAAGCGTGCGTCCGGGGCGTGGTCATGTCGTACTCCGCTGACGAAGTCTGGTATCGCCTGGACGGCTCCAGGCACCTGCCGGTAGAAACGAACGAAGGCCCCGTCGCGCGACCTCCGGTCCACTGCTCGTTGAAACCCCTCGCCCTGCGGGTGGGTTTCCCGACCGACCGAGGGTCCCGATTGCATAGACCCTCGAGCGGGGCGAAACTTGACGCCCCGACCGCGCCGGGCTCAGGGTCGAGCCGCGCGACCGGGGCAGGATCTTCTCACCGTACCGGACGGAGGATCACGAGCCGTGCGTTCCACCTTTCTACATGCTCTACGCCGAAGCGGCGCGGGCGTTTCCGTGCGTGCGTCCGCGGGTGCCTCCTCCGGGGCTCCTGCGGCGACGCGCCCGAACGCCTGGCTCGCGCTGCTGGCGGCCTTCGCACTCGGGTGTGCCGGGGGCGACGACACCCCCTCCGGTGAAGGGACGGCCGGGCCCGCCGAGGTTTCCCTGCTCGAGAGTCCGGCGCCGGTGGGCTCGGCCGAGCCCAACCTGTCGCCGACGGACGAGGGGGCGCTGCTCAGCTGGCTCGAGCCCGCGGGCGAGGACCTCTGGTCGCTCCGAATCGCCGAGTTCGGCGACGACGGCTTCGGCCCGCCGCGTACCGTCGTCACGGGCGACGACCTCTTCGTGAACTGGGCGGACTTTCCGTCCGTGATCCGGCTCGCGGACGGTCGACTCGCGGCACACTGGCTCCAGCGCGGTGAGGCCGGCGGGTACGATTACGGGGTGCGGGTAGCGCTGTCCGCCGACGGCGGCGAGACCTGGTCCGAGCCGTGGACGCCCCACGAAGACGGCACGCCCACCGAGCACGGCTTCGTATCGATGTGGTCGGGCGATGACGGCACGCTCGGCGTGCTCTGGCTGGACGGGCGCCGGTACGCGGACGGCCCGACCGGTCCCGCCACGCACGAGATGGCGCTCCGCCACCGGGTTCTGGCGCCCGACGGCACCCCCGGGCCCGAGATCGAGGTCGACGGACGCATCTGCGATTGTTGCCAGACGTCCGTCGCCCGCACGGCCGAGGGGTGGGTGGCCGTTTACCGCGACCGAGCGGCCGACGAAGTGCGTGACATCTACGCCGCGCGCCTGGTAGACGGCGCCTGGTCCGACGGGCGGCCCGTGCATCGCGACGGCTGGGTGATCGACGCCTGTCCGGTGAACGGCCCCTCGGTCGCCGCGGCGGGCGATCGGGTCGCGGCCGCCTGGTTCACGGCGGCCAGCGATGTGAGCCGCGTGGAGGTCGCGTTCTCGGACGACGGGGGCCGGTACTTCCGCGAGCCCGTGCGGGTCGACGGCGGTGCGCCCATCGGGCGGGTCGACGTGCTGGTCGACGCGTCGGGTGACGCGCTGGTGACCTGGCTCGAGAGCACCGCCGAGGGTGGAGAGGTGCGGCTGCGGCGGGTGCCGGCCGACGCCACCAGCTCCGACGACCTGGGGGCGCCGGTCACCGTGGCTCGCACCGGAGCCGCCCGCGCGTCGGGCTTTCCGCGCATGACCATGCTTCCAGACGGTCGGGTGCTCGTCGCCTGGACGCGCCTGGACGGAGACGAGACGGCAGTCCGGGTAGGGGTTCTGGAGCCCCCGGCTTCGTGACGCGTTCCGTCACTGCGCGCGTGGCGCTGGCGCTGGGCGCGGTGGTCGCGTTGGCGGCATCGAGCTGTGTCGACGCGTCGTCGGGCGGCCCGCCCCGAAACGGGGCACCCGTGCCCGATGTGGCGGGCGTGACCCTCGAGGGCGACTCGCTCTCTCTCGGCGACCTCGCCGGGGCGCCGGTTCTCGTAAACCTGTGGGCCACCTGGTGCCCTCCGTGCCGCGAAGAGATGCCCTACCTTCAGTCCCTTCACGACCGCATGGCGCCCATGGGCCTTCGCACGGTCGCGATCTCGGTCGACGATCGATCGGCCCGCTCGCAGGTGGCGTCGTTCATCGACGAGGTCGGGGTCGACTTCGACGTGCTCCTGGACCCGCGCGGCCGCTCCATGGACGTTTTCCAGGTGGTGGGGTTGCCGGCCACGTTCCTGGTCGACCGGGACGGGGTGATCCGGCTGTTCCGCCTGGGCCCGGTCCTGCCCTCCGACACGTCGTTCGTGCGGGGCTTGGAGGCGCTGGTACAGCCGTGAGCACACCGACGGTCCCTTCGCTCGAGCAGGTCGAGACACCGGTCGGCGTGGTCGACCTGGCCCGGGCCCGCGCCAACGCGGCGCGCGTCGTGGAGTACTGTCGGCGCCAGGGGCTTCGGTGGCGACCACACGTGAAGACGCACAAGTCGTTGCACATCGCGAAGATGCAGCTCGATGAGGGGGCGTCGGGTCTCACCGTCGCGACGCCGCACGAGGCCGAGGTCATGGCCGAAGTCTGCGACGATCTCCTGCTCGCCTATCCGCCGGTCGGGGCCGCGAAGCTCGAGCGCGTGCTCGGTCTCGCCGATCGGGTGCGCCTCGGGGTGGCCCTCGACTCCGAGGCGGTGCTCGATCCGCTGGGGCGCGGCGCGCGTGCGCGCGGCGTCGAGGTCGATGTCATGGTCGAGGTCGACGCGGGGCTCGAACGGGTCGGCGTGCAGGGCGTCGACGCCACGGTCGATCTCGCCCGACGGGTCGCCGAGGCCGAGGGCGTGCGCTACCGGGGGCTGCTCTTCTACGCCGGGCACATTCGTGGGGATTCCCCCTCGGACCGGACCGCCGCCCGGGCGCTCGGCGAACACCTGGAGCGCCTGTATGCCGCGCTGGGTGCGGCCGGGCTCGCACCCGAGGTGGTGAGCGGCGGCACGAGCCCCACGGTGTGGCAGAGCCACGCGCTGCCGGGGCTGACGGAAGTGCGCGCGGGCACCTGCATCTACAACGACCGCGAGCAGGTCGCGGTCGGCAGCGCGGGTCCGGCCGACCTGGCCTACTCGGTCCTCGCCACCGTGGTGAGCACGTCGGTTGCGGGCCGCGCGGCCGTCGACGCGGGGTCGAAGGCGCTCTCGCGCGAATCGCGTGCCGGAGACGGAACCTTCGGGGCTCTGCTCGACCGCCCCGAGGTGAAGGTCGTCGCGCTCTCGGAAGAGCACGGCATGCTCGACCTGGGCGAGACGGACTGGCGGCCGCGTGTCGGCGACCGGGTGCGCATCGTGCCCGATCATGTCTGCGTATCGGTCAACCTCCAGGACCGCATCGTGGCGCTCGACGGCGACGGGAATCCCGTCGAGATCCTGCCTCTGGAAGCACGCGGCCGTTGAGCCCCGAACGACCCGACACGGAGCGACCCTTGAAGCGAGTCACCCTCGAGCGCGCCCAGGAGATCCTCTCCCGGACCGGAGACGTGCAGGCCCTCGTCGTGGGCGACCTCATGCTCGACGAGTACATCGCCGGCACCGTCGAGCGCATTTCGCCCGAGGCACCGGTACCCGTGGTGCGGGTCGAAGAGGAGCGCTGGGCGGTCGGCGGCGCCGCCAACGTAGCCGCCAACGTCCGCGCGCTCGGCGCGCGGTGCCAGGTCGTCGGGTGCACTGGCTCGGACGCCGGCGCCGACCGCCTGCGGGGTGCGCTCGAAGCGCTCGGCGCGCG
>CBFGQV010000157.1:0-6716 GCA_965651045.1 uncultured bacterium | reverse complement strand
CCGGCTCGAGCCGCTCGTGGGGCGTGTCGGCACGCTGGCCATCGGCGGCCATGCGCGGCTGCTCGGGGCCGTCCGCCCCGCCACCGTCGCGGGGCTTCGCCCCCGCCTCGCCGACTGGCGCGAGACCGTCCGCCTCGAGCTGCCGTGGGGCCCGCTCGAGTGGGTCTCGTACCCCGGCGTCTTCGCGCACGGTCGCCTGGACGACGGCACCGCGCTCCTGCTCGAGCACCTGCCGCCCGTCGCCGACGGCCAGCGCGTGCTCGACTTCGGCGCGGGCTCGGGTGTGCTGGGCGCGGCGCTCCTTCGCGAGGCCGGCGGCCTCGACCTGACGCTGCTCGAGATCGACGCGCTCGCCGCCGAGGCCGCGCGCGAGAACGTACCCTCCGCCACGGTATGCATCGGCGACGGGTGGGCGGCGCTCGCCGCCGACGCGCGCTACGACGTCGTGGTCGCGAATCCCCCCTACCACCGGGGCAAAGACGAAACCCTGGTCGAGGTCGAAGCGCTCGTCGCGGGGGCGGCGGCGCGGCTCGCGCGCGGCGGGGTGCTCCGGCTCGTCGTGCAGCGGCGGCACCCGGTGGGCGACCTGCTCGAGCGGCACTTCGACCGCGTGCGCGCGGTCGCCGACGGCGGGCCCTACCGGGTCTGGGAGGGCTCCGCTTCGAGCTCCTCGCCCGGATTGACGAACCGGTCGGCCTCGAGCCCGTACTGCTTCTCGTAGAGGCGCCGGTAGAGGCCCTCGGGGCGGCCGACCAACTCGTCGTGCGTGCCCTGCTCGACGAGCCGGCCCTCGTCCAGCACGAGAATCCGGTCGGCGCTTCGGATCGTCGAGAGCCGGTGCGCGATGACGAAGGTCGTGCGCCCGCGCCGGAGCTTCTGCAGGCCGTCGCGGATCAGCGCTTCGGACTCTGAATCGAGCGACGAGGTCGCCTCGTCGAGAATCAGAATGCGGGGGTCGGCGAGCACCGCGCGGGCGATCGCGACCCGCTGGCGCTGCCCACCCGACAGCCGCACGCCGCGCTCGCCGATCACCGTGTCGTAGCCGTCGTCGAAACGCTCGATGAACTCGTCGCAGTTCGCGACCTCGGCGGCCGCGCGGATCTCGGCGTCGGTCGCGTCGGGGCGCGCGTAGGCGATGTTCTCGCGCAGCGTGCCGTCGAAGAGGAAGTTGTCCTGCGGAACCACGCCGAGGTGCCGCCGATACTCGGCCAGGCGCAGGCGGCGAAGGTCGCGCCCGTCGACCGACACCCGCCCCTCGGTCGGCTGGTGGAACGCCATGACGAGACCGATGAGCGTCGACTTGCCCGCGCCCGACGGCCCTACCAGCGCGGTGGTGGTACCCGCCGGCGCCCGGAAGCTCACGTCGCGCAGGACCGGTGTTTCGGGTTCGTACTCGAAGCTGACGTTCTCGAACACCACCTCGCCCCGCACGTCGTCGACGCCCTCACGCTCGACGCCGTCGTCTTCCTCGCGCTGCACCTGCCGGAGCTCGCGTATGCGGTCGAGCCCCGCGAACGCCTCGGAGAGCTGCGTGCCGATGCTCGAGATCTGGACGAGCGGCGCGGCCATGAGCCCGACGAAGAAGATGTACATGACCAGGTCACCGATGGTCATCGTGCCGGCCTCGATCGCGCGCCCACCGAGCACGATGATCACGACGCCGATCAAGCCCACGACCAGCGACGAGAACGCCGAGATCGCCGATGTGCCGGTGATGGTGCTCGAGATGTTCTTCAGCAGCCGCAGGACGCCGCCGCCGAAGACTTCTTCCTCATGGGGCTCGGCGGTGTAGGTCTTCACCACGCGAATCCCCCCGAGCCCCTCGGCGAGGCGCCCGGTCACCTCTGCGTGGATCTTGCCGCGCTCGCGAAAGATCGGCCGCAGCTTCCGGAAGGCGAAACTCATCGCGCCCGCGAAGGAAAGAAGCAGGACCATCGTGACCGCGGTCATGCGCCAGTTGAGCCAGAAGAGCACCCCGGCCGCGACCCCCGCCGTGAGCAGCCCGCCGAGGAGCTGGAGAATGCCCGTGCCGACCAGGTTTCGCACGCCCTCGGCGTCGGTCATCACGCGCGAGATGAGCACGCCGGACTTGGTCGTGTCGAAGTACGACACCGGAAGCCGAATCACGTGCGCCTGGACCGACCGGCGCATGTCGGCGATCGCGCGCTGCCCGGCGATGCTCACGACCTGGCTGAGCGCGAAGCTGGTCGACGACTGGACGAGCGTGGCGAGGAACGCGGCGCCCGCGATCGGCAGGAGAAGGTCCATGCGCCCTTCGCCGATCACGTCGTCGATCAGGAACTTGGACGAGCCGGGTAACACGAGCCCAGCGAGTCGGTTGAACACCATCAACGCGAGCCCGATGCCGAGCGAGCGGCGGTGACGCCAGAGCAGCGCGCGGGCTTCCGGCCAGGCGTCGCGGAAGCGCATGGCCGCGCTCTTTTCGGCGCCGGGTCCTTCGGGGCCCCGGCGGGTGCCGGAACGGGCCGCGCGCGTGACGGACGGGGTGGGTCTCATAGGCCAAGAATCGCGGCAACGCCGCCCGGACGCCACCGGCCCCGCGGGCACCGGACCCGAAAGGTCGTTGGAGAGTACCAATGCCTGCGACCCTCCGAAGTCACGAGAGACCCGAAGGAGCTACGCACCATGTCATCCGATTCGAAGGTCATCGAAGGCCTCAACGGGCTGCTGGCCGATTCCACCGTCTTCTACCAGAAGCTCCGCCACTACCACTGGAACGTCGAGGGGCGGAAGTTCTTCGAGCTCCACGCGAAGTTCGAGGAGCTCTACAACGGCTGGGCCGTCTCGATCGACGAGATCGCCGAGCGCATTCTGATGATCCAGGGCGTGCCGCTGCACACGCTCGCCTCGATGCTCGAGCACGCCACGCTCGACGAGGACACGACCATTCCCCAGGCGCCGGCCATGGTCGACACGATTCTGGCCGACCTCGAGACCCTCCACGCCCGCGCGGGCAAGGTCATCGAACGGGCCGAGGCGGCGGGCGACCGCGGCACGGCGAACCTGCTCGACGACCTGCGCGACGGCATGGAGAAGGACCTCTGGATGCTCCAGAGCTGGAAGAACGACCCGGCCAACGCCTGAGTGGTGGCCCGGCCCCGGGTTCGGGGGGATCTCCGGTCAGCCCTCGGACCCGAGGCCGGTTTCCAGCACGAAGCGCGTGAGCCCCGCCACCGAGCGAATCCTGAGCTTGCCCATGATGCGCTCGCGGTGGGTTTCGACGGTGCGGGGGCTGATGCCGAACTCCTCGGCGATCTCGCGGCTCGTGCGGCCGCGCGCCACCCGGAGCAACACCTCCTGCTCGCGGGGCGTGAGCTGTTCGAGCCGCGACCTCCGCTGCTCGTGCTCGAGCTCGGCCCGGAGCGCGACGGAGAGTTGATGGGTGACCCGTTCGCTCAGGTACTCCTTGCCTTCCTGCACGGCGCGCACCGCCTCGCGTAGCTCGCCCGGCCCGGCGTCTTTCAGCACGTAGCCGTCGGCACCGGCGCGCACGGCTTCGAGCACGTACTCGGGGTTGTCGTGCATGCTCAGGATCAGGATGCCGATGCCGTCTTCCCGCTGACGAAGGAGTCGCGTCACTTCGAGGCCGGTGAGCCCGGGCATGGACACGTCGAGCACGACCAGGTCGGGTTCATGTTGTTCGACCAGCGGCAAGACCTCGTCGCCGTCCGCGGCCTCGGCCACCACCTCCAGGCCCTCGACGCGCTCGAGCACGTGCCGAATGCCCTCACGCACCACCGCGTGATCGTCGGCGACCAACACGCGAATCGTCTCGCTCACCCCTCGTCTCCGTTCGATGCGGGAATCCAGACCTGCACGCGGGCGCCGCCGATGTCGGCGCGACCGAGGCGAACCCGTCCGCCGAGCTGCGCGACGCGTTCGCGCATGCCGACGAGGCCCGACTGGCGTCCGCCGCCGCTCGGCCCCACCTCCGGCGGGAACCCCGGGCCGTCGTCGTCGACCGTAAGCGTCACACCGCCGTCGTCCACCGCCAGCGTCACTTCGACGCGTGACGGGTCGGCGTGCCGCGCGGCGTTGGCCAGCGCTTCCTGGGTCGTGCGGTAGAGCGCGAGCTCGGCATCGGGTCCTACCGCCGGGCGCCCGCCGTGTGCCTCGAAGCGCACGGTGAGCGGGGCGTCGCCGTCGCCTGCCAGGTCTCGCGACAGGGCGCGGAGCGCCGGCACGAGGCCGAGATCGTCCAGGGCGACCGGGCGCAGGTTGCGGGTGACGCTCCGGATCGTACCGATGCCCTGACCGACCAGAGTGCGGGCCCGGTCGAGCGCGGCGGCCAGCTCGGGCGAGCCCTGCTCCTGCAGTACGCCGAGCTGGAGGTTCACGGCCGCGAGCACCTGGGCCGTCTCGTCGTGCAGCTCGCGCGAGATTCGGCGGCGTTCCTCCTCGTGCCGCCGCAGGAGCTGGGTCTGGAGGCGTTCGAGGTCCTCGGTGCGTTCGGCGAGGCGGAGCGTCAGGTCGGCGTTCTCGAGCGCGGCGCCGACCTGCTGGCCGAGCGCGACGAGAAACGGCGTGTCGAGGGCGGTGAAGGGGTCGCGCGCTTCACCGACCATGACCAGCGCGCCCGCGGCGGCGTCGCCCCGGAAGACGGGCAGTGCCGCGAGGTAGCGGTGTCCGCCGAGGTCGGGGCCCGCGCCGCCGCCGCCGCCCTCGACCTGCGGGCGACCTGTCGCCACCACGCGGTCCAGCACGGGGCCGACGCCCGGGGGTACGGCACTCGTCCAGCCGCGGCACGACCCGGCCGCGGCGGCGGCGAGCGCGCCCCGCTCCGCGAGGAAGAGCGCGCTGCCCCGCACCGCCCTCAGGGTGAGCGCCCGCTCGAGCAGCGCCACCGGCAGCTCCTCGGTGGGCCCCCTCGGCTGCAGCTCGTCCGAGAGCGCCGACAGAGCGCGGAGCCCCTCGTCGAGATCCTCCTGGACCAGCAGGAGAATCCCCAGGCCCAGCGACAGCTCGAAGAGCAGGTCCAGGTAGTAGCCCCACGGGTTCCATACGCCCCGGGCGCGCAGGAAGGGGTAGTCCAGGTGGTGGAGCGCCCAGAGCAGCACGGCGAAGGCGACCAGGCGCGCCGCGGCCGATCCGGTTTCGCGGTGGTAGCGGAAGAAGGCCCACGCCGTGGCCGCCGTGGCGGCGCTCAGGAAGAGTACCGCAGGCCCCGCGGCGAGGAAGAAGTTGTCGAGTCGGTAGATGGCCAGGTACGACCAGGCCGGCGGGAAGAGCAGCAGGAGCGCGTACGCCGGGCGCCAGGGCGCGCGGCGCCAGAAGACGAGCGCCGCCCAGAGCAGCGCCAGCGCCGTCCAGCCCGTCAGCACCTGATGCCAGTAGAGCCAGGCGGGCCAGCTCGTGTGCATGAACGAGATGATCGCGCCCATGCGGAGCGCGTAGACCACCCAGGCGAGGGCCCACGCACGGAAGTAGGGCTTCCGGTACCGGCGGTGCAGGTAGAGGCAGAGCACCGCGAGCGCCACGGTGATCGTCGCCTGGAGGTACGCGGCGGCGAGCTCGGAGAGCGCGGCCGGCGGAACGGTCAGATCCATGCCACGAAGAGAACGACGCGGGCGGTGGCGGGCAACGGATCGCGTCCGCGGGGTATCAGGTGCGAAATCGGGCACGAACGTGCACTTTTCGGCCGTGGCCTTCGCACCCTCTCCGACTGGAGTCGTACTCGTGACGCGTCGTTCCTTCCACGCCCGGCCCGGGGCGCACGTGCTCGCCACCCTTGGCGGGGCCGCCCTCGTTCTGGGGCTCGCGGCGGCGCCGCCGGCCGCTATGCCGCTCGCCGCCCAGGAGCCCGAGGGGTTCGAGAACCTTCAGGTGCTGCCCGCAGACATCGCGCGAAACGAACTGAACGCGATCATGCGAGGGTTCACCGCGGCCACCGGCACGCGCTGCGCGACCTGCCACGTGGGCGAAGAGGGGCAGCCGCTCTCGACCTACGATTTCGCGGCGGACGACAAGCCCATGAAGCTCAAGGCGCGCGAGATGATGCGTATGGTCGCGTCGATCAACACGGCCCTCGACGAGCTGCCCGACCGGGGCTCGCCCGAGCTCCAGGTGACGTGCATGACCTGCCACGGCGGGGTGCGTCGGCCCGAGCCCATCGAGCGCGTCGTCGAGCGGGTCGCGGTGGCCGAGGGGGGCGACGCCGCGGTTGCGCGCTACCGCGAACTGCGCGACGAGTATTTCGGTCGGCGGGCGTACGACTTCGGAGAAGGCCCCCTGGTCACGGCGGGTGCGGCCTTGGTGTCGGGCGAGCACGCCGACGCGGCCCGCGCCGTGCTGACCATGGCGCTCGAGTTCCACCCCGCGTCGGTCCAGCTGCTCATGGCGCTCGGGCAGGCCGAAGAGGCGCGCGGTGACACCGACGCGGCGCTCGCCGCCTACCGTCGCGTACTCGAGATCGCCCCGCAGCACGGCGGCGCCACGCGCCGCATCCAGGCGATCTCCGGGGCATGAGACGGTGAGCCTGAAGCCCTTTCGCCGGCTGGCGCGGCGGCGCGCGTCCGGTCTGACGCGCGTTCTCGTCGCGCTCGCGGCGCTGGTGCCCGCCAGTGCGTGGAGCGGCGCCGTGGCCTCGCCGACCGCGCTCACCGGCGACATGGTCGGGCGGGCCCACTCGGCGTTCCCGGCCGCCGTACCCGTCGACCTCCAGACCGCGGTCCAGGAGCTCCGGGCACCGGCCACCG
>CBFGQV010000156.1:0-6764 GCA_965651045.1 uncultured bacterium | reverse complement strand
CCACGACGAGCACCTGGATGAGCCGTCTCTGCTGGGCGTCGCTCAGCTTCCGGACCGGGTTCACCCCGTCTTCGATCGTGACCGACGCGGTCGCGTGCAACAGTGCGTCACCGGTCGACATCGAGGCCGAAAGCGCGCCGGCGCAGAAGAGCCCGACGACGATCGCCGGAAGGTCGGTCTCGAGAATCATGAAGGGCAGAATGAAGTCCGCCGACGGCGGCGAGCCCGCGAAGAGTATGCCCGAGAAGCCGATCAGGAAGACCGGAATGAGGAAGAGCTGGAAGGTCGGAAAGAGGATCACCGTGCGGCGAATGATCTCGTCGCTCCTCGCGGTGAACGCCTTCATGAAGAGGTGCGGCCAGAGGCAGATGCCGATGGCGCTCACGAGAATGGCCGACGAATAGCCACCCCAGCTCCAGGGAGTGCCGTCGGCGGCCAGCCCTGGCAGCGTGAGCATCTCCGGGCGCTCGGCGAGAACGCGCTCGAACATGGGCCCCACGCCGCCGTAGAGCTTCCAGGGCAGGTAGAGCCCGAGCGTCCAGGCGATCGCCAGCATGAAGATGCCCTGGAAGGTGTTGGTCCAGCCGACTGCCGCCACCCCCGAGGTGAGCACGTAGATGAGCACGATGCCGTACGCCACCGCGGCCCCCGCCCAGAGGGGCACGTGCCCGTCGGTGACGGCTTCGATGACGATGCCCGCGCCCCGCATCTGGAGCGTGATGTAGGGTATGAACGCCGCGACCGAGAGCGCCGCGATCAGCAGCGAGAGGGTTCGCGACGGAAAGCGGCCCGTGATGAGCTGGCCCTGCGTGACGAATCCCATGCGCCGGCCCACGGCGGCGGTGCGGGGGCCGATCAGGTACCAGGGTGCCATGCCCAGCGCGCCGTAGGCCAGAATGTAGAACGCCGCGGCGCCTCGCGAGTACGCCCAGCCCGGGCCGCCGAGGAACGCGAAGGCGCTGAAGACCGTGGCGCCCGTCACGAAGTACATGATCAACAGGCCGAAGTCGCGGTCGCCCGCGACGTAGCCCGCGACCGACTTGGAACTCTTCCGTCCGGCCCGAAGGCCGATCGCCAGGGTGAGCGCCAGGTAGGCCGCGAGAATGACGGTGACCGTCTGCCAGCGCTCCATCAGCGCGCGCCTCCGCCCGAACGCTCACGCCGGTGCCGCGCCTCGACCCGGTCGAGCCCCCAGAGCACGAAGAGCGAGCCGAGCACCCAGAAGGCCGTCCACGTCATGTTGAACGGAAGCCCCAGCACGAAGGGGTGCGCCCGGTTGAAGGGCACGACGCCGGGCCACGTGACGGCCACCGCGAAGGCGATGTGGTAGAGCGCCGTGAGCGCCCGCGCGGTGCCCCGGCTCACGGCGCACCCCCACCGCCACGCGCCCGGCGCATCACCTCGAGCGGCACCCGGACGCCGTAGTCCGTGCTTCGCGCGAGGCGGCTGAAGTGCCGGTAGGCGAGCTCCGATGCGGCGCGCACGAACGCACCCCCGTCGCCACCGAAGGTCGTCATGACGGCGATCGCGTAGGGCCGGTCGGGCAGCGCCACGAGCCCCCACGCGGTCGCCACCCCTTCGACGCCGCCCGGCTTCCAGGCCACCGGCACCGACGACGGGATCGGCGTGCGAAGATCGCCGCCCTTCGGAATCTCCAGAATCTCCTGAACCCGGAAGCAGCCGGCCTCGCCCATGGGCAGCTGGCAGCGCGCGATGCGGTCCATGATGCGGGCCGCTTCGGCCGGTGTGGACACGTTCTCGTCACCCCGGGCCGACGCGTCGGGCCGGATCATCTTCCGGCGGAAGAGCGTGGACGGCGCGCCCAGATCGCGGTGCAGGGCGTTCACGGCGTCCATGCCGAGTTCGTCGAGCAGGATGTTCGTGGCGGTGTTGTCCGAGTAGACGATCATCAGCACCGCGAGGTCTTCGAGCGAGAGCGCCGTTCCGCCGTCGGTGAGGTTCTGGAGAATGCCGCTGCCGCCCGTTCGTACGGCGTCGGTCATCTCGACCCGTCGCGTGAGCAGGTCGGGCTCGTCTTCGGCCCGTCGGAAGAGCTCGAGCAGCAGGGTGATCTTGATCGCGCTGCCCTGCGGGAAGATCAGGTCGGCGTTCACCCCCGTGGTCTCGCCGGTGGCGAGGTCGACGACCTGCACGCCGGCGACGCCCTCGAAGTCGTCGACCAGCGCGCTCAGGCGGTCGGCGAGTTGATCGCGCAGGATCTCCTGGTGGAGCGCGGTCTGCGCAGCGGTCTGCGCCGCGAGCCGAGGCGAGACGGCGGCGGGCGCAGCCGGGGCGGCGGCGAGGGCGAGGAGCACGACGTGGGCGGTTGCGGCGAGTGGCCGCGGGCCGGAACGAGGGGGCACGGCAGACCTCCGGGTGCGGAACGGGAGACGACGACGGCGCCGAAAATGCGCCCTCGCGCGCTCGGAGGCCAGTCAGCTTCCGCGAAACTCCGGGTCTCGTTTCTCGATGAAGGCCTGCACGCCCTCACGCCCGTCGTCCGAGCCGAACGCCGCCAGGAAGAGTTCCTGTTCGTACTGGAGCCCCGCCGAGAGCGGCGTCTCCATGGCCTGGCGCACGCTGGCCTTGGCCAGCCGGAGCGCCACGGGGCTCCAGCGGGCCATGCGGCCGGCCAGCTCGAGCGCGGCGCTCAGCTGCTCGCCCTCGTCGACCAGCAGCTCGACCAGGCCGATGCGGTGCGCTTCGGCGGCGTCGATCATGTCGCCCGTGAGCGCGATGCGCATCGCCTGGCCCGGGCCCACCAGCCGCGCGAGCCGCTGGGTGCCGCCGGCCCCGGGAATCAGCCCCAGCCGGATCTCGGCCTGGCTGAAGCGCGCGGTGCGGTCGGCCACCCGTACATCGCAGGCGAGCGCCAGCTCCGATCCGCCGCCCAGACAGTAGCCGTGCACGGCGCAGATGATCGGCTTGGGAAAGTCGGCGAGCGCGTCGTAGACCCGGCGGCGCTGGTAGACACGCCGCTGCTCGGCCGGGGTGCGGGCCGCGAACTCGGCCACGTCGGCGCCGGCGACGAACGCCTTCTCGCCCGCGCCGTGAAGCACGGCGACCTTCACCCGGTCGTCGGCCGCGAGCTGGTCGAGGCGCTCCATGAGGCGCTGCCGCACCGCCTCGTTCAGCGCGTTCAGCTTGTCGGGACGGTTCAGCGTCAGAACGGCCACGCCGTTCTCGTGATGCTCCACCAGGACGACGTCGTCGCTCACCGTGCGCTCACTCGTTCCAGTCGTAGAATCCGCGGCCGGCCTTCTTGCCGGTCCGCCCTTCGGCCACCATGCGCCTCAAGATCTCCGGGGGCCGGAACGCGTCGGAGCCGAGCGCGCCGTGCAGGTATTCGGCGATGCCCAGCCGCACGTCGAGGCCCACCAGGTCGGTCAGCTTGAGCGGCCCCATCGGGTGCCGGTAGCCGAGCTCCATGGCCCGGTCGATGTCTTCGGGTGAGGCCACGCCTTCTTCGACCATGCGCATGGCCTCGAGCCCGAGAATCACCCCGAGCCGCGACGAGGCGAACCCGGGGGCGTCGCGTACCACGATCGGCTCTTTGCCCAGCGCCCGTACGAAGGCGACGGCCCGGTCACGAACCGCTTCGTCGGTCCGCGGCCCCCACACGACCTCGACCAGCGCCATGAGGTGCACCGGATTGAAGAAGTGCAGGCCGAGAAAGCGCTCCGGGTGCTCGAGACCGTCGGCGAGCGCGTCGATCGAGAGCGACGAGGTGTTGGTCGCCAGCAGGGTGTCCGGGCGCACCTGCGGCTCGACCTCGGCCAGCAGCGTTCGCTTGAGGTCCAGCCGCTCGGGCGCGGCCTCGACGACCAGATCGGCGCCGGCGAGGGCGTCGGCGAGATCGCCCGTCGCACGCAGGCGGGCCAGGGTATCGTCACGAAGTGCGGGCTCGACCTTTCCGAGCCGCACGCCCTTCTCGAGGGTGGCCGCGATGCGCTCGAGGCCCCGCTCGGCCACGTCGGCCTCGATGTCGTAGAGCGCCACCCGGCACCCGGCGGCGGACGCGACCTGTGCGATGCCGTGGCCCATGGTGCCCGCGCCCAGCACGGCGACGTGCTCCAGCGTCCGCGCCTGGCTCACGCGTCACGCTCCACGAGCAGGGCGATGCCCTGGCCCACCCCGATGCACATGGTCGCGAGCCCGCGACGCGCACCGCGCCGACGCATCTCGTGCAGAAGGGTCGTGAGAATGCGTGCCCCCGAGCAGCCCACCGGGTGGCCGAGCGCGATCGCGCCGCCGTTGACGTTCACCCGCGCCGGGTCCAGTCCGAGTTCCTTCATGCAGGGGATCGCCTGCGCGGCGAAGGCCTCGTTCAGCTCGACGAGGTCGAGGTCGCCGGCGGACCAGCCGGCCCGTTCGAGGGCGATGCGGGTCGCGGGCACGGGCCCCATGCCCATGCGGTCCGGCTCGACGCCCGCTACGGCACCCGCCACGACCCGGGCCATCGGCTCGAGCCCCGCCCGCTCCGCGGCGGCCTCGCTCATGACGACCAAAGCCGCCGCGCCGTCGTTGATGCCCGATGCGTTGCCGGCGGTCACCGTGCCGTCGGCCGCGAACACCGGGCGGAGCCTGGCGAGCGCGTCGAGCGTCGTGTCGGGCCGGGGGTGCTCGTCGCGGTCGACGACCAACGGGTCGCCCCGCCGCTGCGGCACGCGAACCGGCACGATCTCGTCGGCGAAGCGTCCGGCCTCGTCGGCAGCCGCGGCCCGGCGCTGGCTCTCGAGCGCGAACGCGTCCTGGGCCTCGCGGGTGACCCCGAACTCGCGGGCCACCACCTCGGCGGTCTCGCCGAGGCCGATCGTCCAGCGGTCGGGAAGGGCGGGGTTGGCGAAGCGCCAGCCGAGCACCGTGTCGGCCACCTCGGGTGCGCCGCGCGGGTAGGCGTGCTCGGGCTTGAGCATCACCCAGGGCGCCCGGCTCATGCTCTCGACGCCGCCGGCCAGGAAGACGTCGCCCTCTTCCGCCCGCACCGCATGCGCCGCCGAGAGCACGGCCTGGAGTCCGGAGCCGCAGAGGCGGTTCACGGTCTGGCCGGGTACGGTGACCGGCAGCCCCGCCCGGAGCAGCGCCATGCGCGCGACGTTGCGGTTGTCTTCGCCGGCCTGGTTCGTGCACCCGACGATCACGTCGTCGACCGAAGCGGGGTCGAGTCCCGTGCGCCGGAGCAGCGCCTGGAGCACGCCCGCCGCGAGGTCGTCGGGCCGGACCGACGCGAGGCCACCCCCGTGCCGGCCGATGGGGGTGCGAACGGCGTCGACCAGGACCGCCGCGCCGCCCGGGGTCAGTCCATCGCGACCCATACGCTCTTCACCTGCGTGTACTTGTCGAGGGCCGCCTGGTAGCCCAGGTCGCGGCCGTAGCCGCTCTGTTTGTAGCCGCCGAACGGAGACGCGGAGTCGTACTGGTTGTAGGTGTTGATCCACACCGTGCCGGCCTTGAGCGCGCGGGCCATGCGGTGCGCCTTGCCCACGTCGCGCGTCCAGATGCCCGCGGCCAGGCCGTAGATCGTGTCGTTCGCGCGCGCCACCGCGTCGTCCACGTCGTCGAAGGGAATCACCGCCGCCACGGGCCCGAAGATCTCCTCCTGCGCGATCGTCATCGACGGCTCGACGTCGGCGAAGACGGTGGCCGTGACGAAGTTGCCCCGGCCGTCGACCTCGACGCGCTCGCCGCCCGTGACCAGGCGCGCGCCTTCGCTCCGGCCCGCGTCGACATAGCCCAGCACGCGCTCGAGCTGGCGTTCACTGACGATCGCGCCGATGCGGGTACCTCCGTCCATCGGGTCGCCCACCGTCATCTTGGCGGCCCGGCTCGCGAAGGTTTCGACGAACTCGTCGTACACGCTCCGTTCGACCAGAATGCGCGAGCCGGCGGCGCAGACTTCGCCCTTGCCGTAGAAGATGCCGGTCGACGCGCCCCGCACGGCAGCGCCGAGGTCGGCGTCGGCAAAGACCACGTTGGGCGACTTCCCGCCGAGTTCGAGCGAGACCTTCTTGAGCGTTTCGGCCGCCGAGCGCGCCACGATGCGCCCCACCTCGGTCGAGCCCGTGAACGAGATCGCGTCGACGTCCGGGTGCGCGACCAGCGCGGCGCCCGCCTCTTCGCCGAAGCCCGGCACCACGTTCAGGACACCGGGGGGGAATCCTGCCTCTGCCGCGAGTTCGCCGAGGCGGATGGCCGTGAGTGGCGTCTCTTCGGCGGGCTTGAGCACGACCGCGTTCCCGCAGGCGAGCGCGGGCGCGACCTTCCAGGCCGCCAACGAGAGGGGGAAGTTCCAGGGCACGATGCACCCGACGACGCCCACGGGCTCGCGCAGCGTGTAGTTCAGGTAGGGGCCCGCCACCGGAATCGTCTCGCCCTGAACCTTGTCGGCGAGACCCGCGAAGTAGCGGAAGTTCTCGACGACGCTGGGAAGGTCGACCTTTCGCGACTCGAAGAACGGCTTGCCGTTGTCGCGCGTCTCCAGGGTGGCGAGCTCGTCGGCGTTGGCCTCGATCAGGTCGGCCAGCGCCCAGAGCAGCTCCGCCCGCCGGTGCGGGTTGATGCGCCCCCAGGCCGCTCCGTCGAGCGCGGCCCGCGCCGCGGCGACCGCACGGTCGACGTCCTCCGCGCCGCCCCGCGCGACCTGCGCGAGCTCCTCACCCGTGGCCGGGTTGCGCGTGGCGAAGGTCTCACCGCTCGCGGCGTCGGCGGGCTCGTTGCCGATCCAGGCCCGCGAGGAAACGCGCACGTCGCTCACTTGCCCTTGA
>CBFGQV010000155.1:0-6791 GCA_965651045.1 uncultured bacterium | reverse complement strand
CGACGTCGAGCGCTTCATGCGCTGGACGCGGGGCCGGCAGACGCTTCCGGTCGTGCGGGCGCTTCGCGAAGACGTACTGTCGCTCGCGCGGCGCGAAGCCGAGCGCCACGGACGCGGGCTCGGCCCCGACGAACAGGAGGCGCTCCAACGCGCGGCGCGCTCGCTCGCGCGGGCGCTCCTGCACCGGCCGACCACCGCGCTCCGCGACGCCGACCCCGAGAGCGAAGAGGGGCGACGCCTGATCGCCAGCGCCGAGTCACTCTTCGGCGTGGAGCTCTCGTCGTGAACGGCGGCGCGACCGGCAGCGCGCTCCGGCTCGCGACGCGCGGCTCGGCGCTGGCCCTCGCGCAGGCGCGGCAGGTCGAGGCGCGGCTCCGTGACGCGCACCCGGGTCTCGCGATCGAGATCGTCGAAGTGCGCACGACGGGTGACCGGCTCACCGACGTGCCGCTCGGACCGCACATCGGGCAGTCGTTCTTCACCAAAGAGATCGAAGACGCGCTGCTCGACGGCCGGGCCGACCTCGCGGTGCACTCGTGCAAGGACCTCGCGACCGTGCTGCCTCCGGGCCTCGTGCTCGGCGCGCTGCTCGAGCGCGAAGACCCGCGCGACGTGCTGGTGAGCCGAGACGGGCTCGCGCTGACCGAGCTGCCCGAGGGCGCCCGCGTGGCCACGGCGAGCATACGCCGGAAGGCCTTTCTCGCGCTCGCGCGGCCGGACCTGGATCTGGTCGACCTGCGCGGCAACGTGCCGACCCGGCTCCGCGTCGTCGACGAGGGGCGGGCCGACGCCGTGGTACTCGCCGCCGCCGGGCTCCATCGGCTGGGCCTCGGCGAACGTGTCTCCACCTACCTGGACCCGCACGTGGTGGTACCGGCGGCCGCGCAGGGGGCGATCGCCGTGCAGATCCGGGCCGACGACGTCGCCACGGCCGCGAAGGTGGCGGCGCTCGACCACACCCCGACGCGGGCCGCCGTGACCGCCGAGAGGGCCTGCCTGAGACGGCTCGAAGCGGGGTGCCAGGCGCCGGTCGGGTGCCTCGCGACGCTGGACGTCTCGGACGCCCGCCGGCTCACGGTGCGCACCGCCGCCGCACTCCCCGACCGGCGCAAGGACGGGGTCGCGATCGGGGCCGCGGGCGAGGCCGAGACGCTCGGCCGGCAGGCCGCCGAGGCGCTGCTCGAGACGCTCGGGGTCGCCTCGTTCCGCGAAGCCGGCGACTGGGCGGGCCCCCCGCCCCTTCGCGACCCGGCGCCATGAACCGGCCATGAGCCGCGCTGCCAAGGGCGCCCTGACGGCACCGCTCGAGGGGCGTGTGATCGCGGTCACGCGCGCCGACGACGGCGACGACCCGCTGACGCGCCAGCTCGAGGCGTCCGGCGCGACCGTACTGGCGTGGC
The DNA here is from genome assembly GCA_965651045.1 of uncultured bacterium. GTDB lineage: Bacteria > Gemmatimonadota > Gemmatimonadetes > Longimicrobiales > Gaopeijiaceae > Gaopeijia. Next base: position 5,391 of record CBFGQV010000155.1, on the reverse strand, counting down.
CGACCCTGGCCTTCGAGCCCCCGGCCGATCCGGCCCCGCTCGACGCGGCGCTCGCCGACCCCACGGCCTGGGACTGGATCGTCTTCACGAGCGCCCGAGCGGTCGGACCGGTGACGAATCGCGTCCGAGCACCGGGCGGCGGGCCATGGCCCCGGGTGGCCGCCGTGGGCGCCGCCACCGCCCGCGCGCTCGAGGCCGCGGGTTGGGCGCCCAACGTCGTGGGCGAGGCGGGTGCCGACGCGCTCGCGGCGCGGCTCGCCGACGAAGCGGCCCTCGAGGGCGCGCGCGTTCTGTTTCCGGCAGCCTCTCGCGCCCGCGACGCACTCGCCGTGGCGCTCGAGGCGGCGGGCGCCTTCGTGACGCGGGTCGAGGCGTACCGCACCGTGCTCCGCCCCCCCGACGGCGCCCAGGTCGGCGCCGCGCTGGAGGCCGGCGTCGACGCCGTCGCCTTCGCCCACCCCTCGGCAGTCGAAGCGCTCGCGCCCGCGCTCCGGCAGATCGCGCTCGACCGGTGGCGGCGCACCGTGCTCGTCGCGATCGGGCCGACCACCGCCGCCGCCGTCGGTGAGCAGCCGGGCTGGCCCCGGCCGATCGTCGCCGACGACACCAGCTTCGAAGGCATGGTGCGGGCGCTCGCCTCGGCGTTCGCCGAAGCCGACCCGCCGACCTGCCCGAATCGCGACACCCGCACGCCTCTCGACACGAATCGACCATGACCGACGCGCCCACGAGCGAATCCCTCTTCGAACGCGCCCGGGCCGTGATGCCCGGCGGCGTGAACAGCCCCGTTCGCGCCTTTCGCGGCGTGGGCGGCACGCCCCGGTTCATGCGCGAGGCGCACGGCGCCCTCATGACCGACGTCGACGGTCGCGAGTACCTGGATTTCGTCGGGTCGTGGGGCGTGCACCTGCTCGGGCACGACCCGGCGCCGGTGCGCCAGGCGCTCGAACGGGCGCTCGCCCGTGGCACGTCGTTCGGCACGCCCTCGGAAGGCGAAGTCGTGCTCGCCGAGCTGCTCACCGAGCGGCTTCCCGCGCTCGAGATGGTGCGATTGGTCAACTCGGGCACCGAAGCCACGATGAGCGCGGTGCGGCTGGCGCGCGCGGCGACCGGACGTCGCACGCTGATCAAGTTCCGGGGTGGCTACCACGGCCACGGCGACGCGTTTCTGGTCGAGGCCGGCTCGGGCGCGGCGACGCTGGGCGTTCCGTCGAGCCCCGGCGTGCCCCGGGGCGCGGCGGCCGACACCCTGGTGGCCGAGTACAACGATCTGGCCTCGGTGCGCGCGGCCTTCGCCGCCGCCGAGGGCGACGTGGCCGCGGTGATCGTCGAGCCCGTCGCGGGCAACATGGGGTGCGTGCCGCCGGCGGGGGGATTCCTGGAGGGGCTGCGCGAACTCTGCGACGCGCGGGGCGCGCTGCTCGTCTTCGACGAAGTGATGACCGGGTTCCGCGTGGGCCCCCGGTGCGCGCAGGGCCGCTACGGCGTGCGACCCGACCTGACCACGCTCGGCAAGGTGATCGGTGGGGGGCTCCCGGTGGGTGCGTACGGGGGGCGCGCCGACCTCATGCGCCAGGTCGCCCCGGACGGGCCCGTCTACCAGGCGGGCACCCTGTCGGGCAACCCGCTCGCGGTGGCCGCAGGCATCGCGGTCTTCCGCCACCTGGACGAGCACCCGGAGGTGTACGACCACCTCGAAGCGCTCGGGCGCGCGCTCGACCGGGGCTTCACGGAGATCGGCGTTCGCCACGCGGTGCCGCTCACCTGGAACCGCGTCGGCGCGATGGGCTCGCTCTTCTTCACCGAGGGCCCGGTCCGCGACTGGCCCTCGGTCGAGCGCTCGTCGCGCGAGCGCTTCAACCGACTCTTCCACGGGCTGCTCGAGCGGGGCGTGCACCTGCCGCCGAGCCCGTTCGAGGCGTGGTTCTGGTCCGACGCCCACACCGAGGCCGACATCGAACGCACGATCGACGGCGCCGACGAGGTGATCGGCGCCATGGCCGGAGCCGACGCATGAGCGCCTCGACCGTGTTCGAGCGCGCGTGCCGGGGCGAGCCCGTGCCGCACACGCCCATCTGGATCATGCGTCAGGCGGGGCGCTACCTGCCCGAGTACCGGGCGCTTCGCGAGACGGTGGATTTCCTCACCGCCACGCGCACGCCCGAGGTCGCGGCCCGCATCACCCTGCAGCCGATGGAGCGCTTCCCGCTCGACGCCGCGATTCTCTTCAGCGACATCATGACGCCGCTCGAAGGCATGGGCGTGCCGGTGGCGTTCAACCCCGGTCCGGTCATCGAAGACCCCGTGCGCACCCCCGCGCAGGTCGACGCGCTCCGCGCGCTCGACCCCGCCGAGGGCACGCCCTTCGTGCTCGACGCGCTCCGGATCGTGCGCGAAGAGCTGCGTCCGGACGCCGCCGCGATCGGATTCGCGGGCGCGCCCTTCACGCTCTTCTGTTACCTGGTCGAGGGCGGGGGCTCGAAGGACTTCATGCTCGCCCGCCGCTTCCTGCGCGAAGAGGCCGACGCCGCCGATCGGCTGCTCGACCTGCTCGGCCGCTCGATGGCCGACTACCTCGCCGCCCAGGCCGACGCCGGCGCCGACGCCCTGATGCTCTTCGACTCGTGGGTCGGACTGCTCGCGCCCGACGACTACCGCCGGCGCGTGCTGCCGGTGCTCGAGCGCACGCTCGCCACGATTCGGGCGCGCACGACGAAGCCCGTGATCTACTTCGCCCACGGGGGCGCCACGCTCCTTCCCGAGGTGCGCACGCTGGGCGCCGACGTGGTCGGCATCGACTGGACGCTGCCGCTGTCCCGCGCCGCCACGGTGCTCGGACCTGACGCGGTGCTTCAGGGCAACCTCGACCCGTCGTTCCTCTTCGCACCCCGTGAGGTGCTCGGGGCCGCCGCCGAGCGGGTGCTCGCCGAGGGCCGCGCCGCCGCCGGGCACGTCTTCAACCTCGGCCACGGCATTCACCGCACCACCGACCCCGACCAGGTGGCGTTCCTGGTCGACCGCGTCCACGAACTCTCACGCGAGGAGCCCGCCCGATGAGCAGGATCGGCGTTCTGGTGATCAACTTCGGCGAACCGGCCGACCCGACCGTGGACACCGTCCGCACCTACCTCGAGCGCATCTTCCTGCAGAACATGTCGCTCGAACATCACCTGGTCGACGACGCCCGCCACCACCGCGTGCGACAACTCGCCGAGGCGCGTGCCCCCGGCCTCGTCGAGGACTACGAGGCGATCGGCGGATCCCCCCTGAACCGCCAGGCGCTCGCACGCACCGAGGCGCTGCACGATCTGCTGACGGGCCGTGGCTGGGACGTTCGCACCTACAGCGCCTTCCAGTTCACCGAGCCGTTCATCGGCGAGGTCGTGGCGCGCGCGAAGGACGACGGCGTCGAGACGCTGGTCGCGCTCCCGGTGTATCCGCTCTGCGGACACTCGACGACGGTCGCCGCGCTGGACACCGTGCAGGCCGCGCTCGACGACCTCGACTGGCACCCCGAGTTCGTGGCGATCAGCGGATGGCACGACGAGCCGGGCTACCTGTCGATGCGGGTCGACCACATTCGGGCGTACGTGGAGCGCGAGGGGCTCGACCTCGACGACCCCGACACGGTGCTCTACTTCTCGGCCCACGGCACGCCGGTCAAGTACCTGAACGAGGGTAGCCGCTACGACCGCTACGTCGAGGAGCACTGTCGGGCGATCGCCCGCGCGCTGGGCCCGGTCCGCTACGCGGTGGGGTTCCAGAACCACGCGAACCGCGGCGTGGTGTGGACGCAACCCGACAACGAAGACGTCATCGAGGCGCTCGACGCGACGCACCTCGTCGTCGACCCGGTGAGCTTCCTGCACGAGCAATCCGAGACGTTGGCCGAGCTCGACATCGACCTGCGGGCGTTCGTCGAGGGGCTCGGCAAGACGATGCACCGCGTTCCGGTACCGCACGACGATCCGCGGGTGCCGGTCCTGCTCGCCGACCTCGTGGCGCGGGCGCTGGCCGCGCACCGGGGCGAGTCGACCAACCTCTCGCCCTGCCGGTGCCGCGACGCAGCGGGCACGTGGTGCACGAACGGCGCGCGCGACCTGCCGCCGAGCCCCTACGTGCCCGACGAGGTCGCAGCAGGTTCGCCGCACCCGTGATCACGGTCGTCGGGGGGGGGATCACCGGGCTGGCGCTCGGTCGCGCGCTGGCGGCGCGGGGCGCCGACGTGCGGGTCCTCGAGGCCGCCGCCGAGCCCGGCGGGGTGATCCGGAGCGGGCGCGTCGACGGACATCTGCTGGACTGGGGTCCGCAGCGGACACGCCTGACGCCCGACATCGCGCACCTGGTGGCCGAGGTGGGGCTCGCCGACGAGGTCGTCACCCCTCCAGCGGGGCTCGAGCTGTTCGTCTATCGCGCCGGGCAGCTGCGGCCCGTGCCCTTCTCGGCGGGCGCCCTGCTCCGGACCGACCTGCTCTCCTGGGCCGAGAAGGCGCGACTCCTCGCCGAGCCCTTCACGGCGGGCGCCGACCCGGACGAGACGGTCGCCCACTACCTCACGCGAAAGCTCGGGCGGGGCGCGTACGAGCACCTCGTGGGCCCGCTCTACGGCGGCCTCTACGGCTCGGACCCCGGCGACATGGTCATGCGCCTCTCGCTGGGCGAGGTGCTCCGCCACTTCGGAGTCGGCCGAAGCCTCGTCGCCCCGCTCGTCCGCAAGGGCGGCCGCGTCGATCCGCCGCCCGCGTGCTCGTTCGCCGAGGGCATGCAGGCGCTGCCCCGCGCGATGGCGGCCACCCTGGGCGAGCGGCTCGAACTCGACACGCACGTGCGGGCCATCGAGCCCAGCGGCCGCGGGTGGCGGGTCGTCACCGACCGCGAGACCTTCGACGCCGAGCACGTGGTGCTCACCGTGCCGGCCTCGGCGGCCGCCCGGCTGCTCGCGCCCGTGGCCGCCGACGCCGCCCGACGCATCGGCCGCCTCAACTACAACCCCCTCGCGGTCGTGCATCTGCACGCCGAGACGCCGCTTCGAGGGCTCGGCTTCCAGGTCTCGCTCGCCGAGACGTTGCCCCTGCGCGGCGTGACCTTCAACGACAGCCTCTTCGGTCGCACGGGCGTCTACACCGCGTACCTGGGCGGGGCCCGGCACCCGCGCCTCGCCGCCCGCGACGACGGCTACCTCGAGCGCCTCGCGGTCGAGCAGTTCGCGCGCACCACGGGCTTCCACGCCCGGCCGCTCGCGGTCGCGCGCGAAGCCATGCCCGCGTGGGACCGGAGCTGGGGCGCGCTCGACGGACTCACCCTGCCGAGGGGACTCCATCTGGCGACCAACTGGACGGGCCGCCCCGGCATTCCGGGGCGCCTGGCCGACGCCCGGCGGCTGGCCGAGCG
>CBFGQV010000154.1:0-6816 GCA_965651045.1 uncultured bacterium | reverse complement strand
CCAGATGGCGCGGAGCTCGTCGACGGTGAGGCAGTCGACGAAGTCGTTCTCGGCGCTGGCCACGACCGACAACCCGTCCCAAGCGACCGGAATCTCGACGAACTCGATACCCGCCGCTTCACACGCGGCGACTTCGTCGGGGGTGATGTGCCGCGAGGCCTGTGAAATGTCGGTCTCGCCCGAGCAGAACCTCTTGAACCCGCCCCCGGTGCCCGAGAACCCGACCGTGACCCGCACGCCCGGGTTCGCGATCTGGAACTCTTCGGCGATCGCGACGCCGACCGGGTAGACGGTGCTCGAGCCGTCGAGCTGGACCTGGCCCGTGAGCCCGTCGGCCTCGGAGCCGGATTCGGCGCCACCGCAGGCGGCGAAGAGGAACAGGACGGCAGCCAGCGGGGCCGCGCGCTTGATCGTGTTCATGGTCGATTCCCTGGTAGGGTGGAGTGTGCGTCGAAGGTTAGGGCCTTCCGCGCGCACTTCGGCGACATTCGTGTAACGTCCATGTAACATCCACGGGTCCCGCGTTACGTACGCTCCTCGTCGGGGGCGCCCGGCAGGGTGAAGGTGAGCGTCGTGCCCCGGCCGAGTTCGCTCTGCACCCGCACGTCGCCCCCCATCGCCTGCACCAGGTGCCGCACGATGGCCAGGCCCAGCCCCGTACCGCCCACGTCACGGGCGCGCGACGCATCGGCGCGGTAGAAGCGTTCGAAGATGCGCGGCAGCGCGCGCGACGGAATGCCCGCGCCGGAGTCTTCCACCTCGACCTGGACGCGCCCCTGGGCGGTGCGCGCGATGCGCACGTCGATGCGCCCACCGTCGGGGGTGAAGCGACGTGCGTTGTCCAACAGGTTCCGGAGAATCTGCTCCACTCCCTGCTCGTCGGCGAGCGCCGTACCCTCGCCCTCGACGCGCACCTCGAACGCCAGGTCACGTTCGGGCGAGGCGCCTTCGACCAGATCACGCCAGACCCGGTCGGCGACCGCGGCGACGTCGACCTCGTCGCGGTGCGCGACCCAGCCGCCGGACTCCAGGCGAGACAGGTCCAAGAGGTCATCGACGAGACGCTGGAGCCGGAGCGTGTTCACGCGGATCGAGTTCAGGAACTCCCGCCTCAGCTCTTCGGGTGGGTCGGCCTCGAGAAGGGTCTCGGCAAATCCCCGCATCGACGTGAGCGGCGTCTTGAGCTCGTGTGAGGCGTTGGCGACGAAATCGCGCCGCACCTGCTCGAGCCTCCGGATCTCGGTGACGTCGAGGAAGGTCGCGACCGCACCTCCCTGGTCCAGCATGCGGCTCGAGAGAATCAGGTGCCGTTCGCCGAGCACCACCTCACGGGCCTGCACCGGCCGGACCACCGCCTCTTCGAGCAGGTCGCGCAGCTCCGGCTGGCGCACCACCGAGCCCACCGGTGCGAAGGCGGGTGGTTCGGCGAAACCGAGGAGCGCCCGGGCCGCGCGGTTCGTGCGCAGAATGCGCGCGTCGTCGGTGAGCGCCAACACGCCTTCGGCCATGCAGTCGATCAGGGCCTGCATCTCGTCGCGCTCGCGCCCGAGCTCCTGGAGCCTGGCCTGCAGTTCGTCGGCGAGACGGTTGAAGGCCAGGGCGAGCTCGTCGAGTTCTGCGACCCGCGTGCTTCTCGGTACCCGGCGCGAGAAGTCGCCACCGGCCAGCGCCTGGGCGCGGTCGGCCACCACCACCAGCGGGCGCACCAGCGCCCGGCTCACCAGGTACGCGGCCAGGAGCGCGCCGAGGGTCGCGACGAGTCCGGTGGCGAGCACGGCCCCGAGGCTCCGTCGGAGCGTGCCCCGGATCTGATCGAGCGGCGCCGCCAGCCGAAGCACCACCGGCTCGGCGCCCAGACGGCTCGGCACGGCACCGTAGAGGAACGAGATGCGTCGGGTGGCGCTCTCGCGCTCGTGAAAGCCGACGCCCGTCGCGAGCGCCGCGACCACCTCCGGACGGTCGGCGTGGTTCTCGACGTCGGCCAGACGGCCCTCGGCCACGTCGGAATCGCCGATCACCCGCCCGTCGAGCGCGATCAGCGTGGTACGGTGCCCGATCTCACGCGTGATCGCGCCCGCCAGCGAGTCCGGGTCGGCGCCGGCGGGCACCGCCTCCACCCAGCGGCGGACGAGATCGAGTTCGCGCGTCAGCCCGGTCCTCGACAGGTCGACGAGCTCGCGCCGGAGCCCCGAGCCGACGAGCGACATGACGAGCACGAGCAGGAGCAGCACCACGCCGAGAAAGCCGGCGAAGAGCGGATGATGAATGCGGACCCGCATGGGGCGCTCGTCGGTGGATTGAGGGCGGCGGCCGGCCCGACGGCCGCCGTGGATCAGGCGTCTTCGCCGGGTATCTTGAGGCGATAGCCGAACCCCCGCACGGTTTCGACCCAGTCTCCGGCGCTCCCCAACTTCGCACGAAGACGCCGAACGTGCATGTCCACGGTGCGCGTCTGAATGCGGTCGGCGATCTCGGCCTCGACGTCCCACGCCTTCTCGAGCAACTGGCGTCGACTCTGCGTGCGGCCTCGACGCTCCATGAGCGTCTGAAGCAGCCGGAACTCGGTCGGCGTGAGGTTCAACTCCTCGCCGTCGAGGGTGGCCTGATGCGCGCTCAGGTCCATGCGGAGCGGCCCGGCCCGAAGCACACGGGCACCCGGGGCCGCCCCCGGTTCCTGCATGCGGCGGAGAATCGCCTGGCAGCGGAGCACCAGTTCGCGCGGCGAAAAGGGCTTGGCGACGTAGTCGTCGGCGCCGAGCTCGAGACCGCGTATGCGGTCCTCCTGCTCGCGTTTGGCGGTGAGCATGAGCACGGGGATTGCGCGCGTAGGCCCCTCGCCCTTGAGCGTCCGAAGCACCTCGTCGCCCGAGAGCCCCGGAAGCATGCGATCGAGTACGACGAGATCGGGAATCTCGCGATTGACCGCCTTCAGCGCGTCGGTGCCGTTGCCCACCGTCTCGACGCGAAAGCCCTCACGGGTGAGTTGGTAGGCGATGAGCGCGGCGATGTCGGGCTCGTCTTCGACGACGAGAACCCTCGGCGACGCGCCGGTGGTCGGGGCGGATTCCATGATGCTCCTCAGGACGGCTGTGCTCATCGTAGTCGACCCGAAGCGGGACCGGTCCGGGTGGGGCGAACCGGCGTTCCGCTCTCTGGCGGCCGTCGGGTCACCCGTCGCGAACCAGCGCCTCGAGCTCTTCCTCCGTAAGGGTGTGGTCGGCGTGCTTGGCCGCCTGGAAGAGGCGGTCGCACAGGGACTCGTCGTCGGCGTCGAGGCCCCGTTCCCGGAGCCAGTACCGCACGTTCGACAGGCCCGACATCGGGCTGATCTCGATCTCCTGCCGACGGCCGACCATCGACGAGGGGATTCCCGAGTAGATGCGATCGGCGAGCCAGGCGTCGCCCTTCTGCTCGGCCTTGACGATGGCCGCGGCGTGCACGCCCGTGCCCGTGCGGAAGGCGTCGCGACCCGTGACCGGGTACGAGTGCACGAGCGGCACCCGGCACGCGTCGGCCGCCCGTCGGCAATACTCCGGCAGCACGGTGAGGTCGGCGTCGTGCAGCCCCAGCAGCTTGAGGTTGACGAGCAGGAGGTCCATCTCGGTGTTGCCGCAGCGCTCGCCGATGCCCAACGCCGTGCCGTGCACCCGGTGGGCACCCGCCTGGATCGCGGCGAGCGCGTTCGCCAGCCCGAGCCCGCGGTCGCGGTGCCCGTGCCAGTCGACCTTCACGTCCTCTCCCGACGGGGCGACAATCTCGTCCAGCACGAACCGCACCAGCGCACGCACGCCCTCGGGGGTCGCGTGCCCCACGGTGTCGGCCAGACAGATGCGCTTCGCACCCCACGAGATGGCGCCCCGGTAGAGCGCCTCGAGTGTCTCGGGGCGCGCGCGGGTCGTGTCTTCGGTCACGAACATGACCGGCAGCCCCTCGCCGACCGCGAAGGTCACCGCCTCTTCCGAGGCCCGGAGCATGCGGTCGAGCGTCCAGCCCTCGGCGTACTGCCGGATCGGCGAACTGCCGATGAAGGTGCACGCTTCGATCGGCACACCGGTCGCCTGCGAGATCTCGGCGATCGGCCGTACGTCGGCGAGCACCGTGCGGGCCGCACAGTTCGCGGCGATCGAGAGCCCCTGGTCGGCGATCTCGCGCGCCAGCGCCGTCACGGCCTCGACGGCTCGCGGCCCCGCCCCCGGCAGCCCCAGCGCGGCGGTATGAATGCCGAGCCGGTCCATAAGGTGCAGGAGCGCGATCTTGTCGTCGATCGGCGGATCGGTGACCGACGGGTTCTGCAGGCCGTCGCGCAGCGTCTCGTCGTCGAGCTCCACCGGGCCGATCGACGACCAGTCGAAGGTGCCAGCGGCGGTATTCCAGTCGTGGATCAGGTCCGTGTCCTGCATGCGCGCGTTCCGGGTCGGCGAAGGCGTCGAGGCGACACGAAAGAGTGCCGACACCGCACGCGCGTTGGCAAGCCGTCGGAGTCATGACCCGTACGGACGCGGCGCGCCGTCGTAGTACCGGAAGGCCCGCAGGTAGCCCTCGCCGCGCACCAGCACGTCCTTGAAGAGCTGCACGCGCGCCGAGCCGAGCCGCAGGTCGTCGTAGACCACCCAGCAGTCCGTACGCACCTCGAACGACTCGAACTGCCGGGTCTCGCCGAGGCACTCGGTGTGCCGATAGGTCGCAGCCCGCCCCTCGAAGAACTCGAGCTGCCGACGACGGTCCCGCAGGTGGCGACGTTGAATGTTCTCCCACGCCATCTCGACCGGGAAGGTGCCGGCACGCCCGACCGGGAGCGCGGGGTACACCTGTTCGTTGTGCTCGACCTGGCCGAGCCTCGCGGCTTCGAGGGCCACGGTGTCGCCCGCCACGAACGCCTCGAAGACCTCGCGGCCGTACCGGTCGAGTTGGGCGTCGCGCACGGCCGGGGGTGTGCCCTGGTCCGAAGGTTCGCCGCCGGGGGCGGCCGGCCCGCAGGCCATCGAGAACCCGACGGCGCAGGTCACCGCGAGGGTCCGTAGGGTCGAGATGGAAGTGCTCATATCGGTGAGGCGCGGCCCGTGCCGGGGCCGGCGCGACGCGCCGACCCCGGTCCGGGTGCCCGGTTCAGTTGCCGAAGGTCGTCCACCCGCGGTACCACTCGGTCGCGCCAGGTCCGACGGCGCCGATGAAGTCCACGGGAGTGAAGAAGTCGTCGTTGGGCGGCGTCGCGGCGCCGTTGGTCGCGGCGCTGCCGGCGGCCGGACGGAAGTCGGGCGAGGTGCGGTCGAACGGATTCACCAGCCCCGGGTCGACGGTGCGGTTGTTCCACTCGGCCCGCATCAGAATGCCCTCTTCGTCGATGCCGTCGTCGTCTGTGGCGAACGCGGTGGCGTTGCCGAAGACGATGCTGTTCTGCACCGAGAAGAGGCCGGCGTCGATGCGGTCCACCGTTTCCGAGTTGTCGATGTCGATGCCCCCGGTGCCGAAGCCGGTCACGATCGCGTTGTAGACGTGGCCCGCAGTGCCACGCCGGAGCAACATGCCCCATGTGCTCTCGCCCGCGGTTCCACCGGCGCCGTTCGGGCCCTTCCCGATCAGCGTGACGTTGTAGATCGTCGGTGCCGTGAAGGGCTCGTAGTCGAAGTCGTCTTCGTTGCCGTCGACCTCGAACCCGGTGTCGGCGCCGTTCGGCTCCTGCTGTGCGAGCCAGAACTGGCCGCGCCCGGCCCAGCCCGTGGAATAGTCGAACGAGTCGTCGTCGATGCCGGTCGCGAGCAGGTACTTCGCGTCGACCGTGCCACCGAACCACTCGAAGCCGTCGTCCGACCCGTAGTGCGTCTGCACGTGGTGGATCTCGGTGCCCGATCCGACGCCGTTCAGCGTGAGCGCGTTGAGCTCATTGCCGAAGCTGACCTCGAATCCCGCGTACTCGATGCGCGTGTAGACGATGCGCCCCGAGTTGTCGTCGAGCACGTTGCCGCCGTACGGGCCCGAGTTGCCCTCACCCACGCACTCGCCGGCGGGGAAATTGCACTGGCTCCGGCCGTTCAGGACCACGCCGCCCCAGTCGCCTTTGGCCGGAGTCGACGCGGCCGACGTCATGACCACGGGCGCATCGGCGGTGCCCTCCGAGTAGAGGCGCCCGCCCTGACGGACGATGATCGCCGTGGGCTGCACGGTCGTGGAGCCGAGCAGTAGCGTTCCCGCCGGAATGCGCAGCACACCGCCGTCGTCGACGATGACCAGGCCCTCGATGGTGTAGACCGTGTCGGCCGAGAGCACGCGCTCGCCGGTGATCGTGCCCTCGAGGTCGGCGCGCCGGAGGCCGAGGGTGCCCGTCGCGGGGTCGGACGGGTTCGACTGCCCGCCCTCGCCGACGGCGATCACGCGGTAGTCGTAGTTCACGCCCTCGTCGACGGCAGCGTCCTGATAGGTCGTCGTCGTGAGCTGGTCGGCGAGGGTGGCGAAGCTGTTGCCCGGCGCCGCGACCCGGCGCTGGAGCACGTACGCGGTCGCGTTCGTCGACGCGGCCCACGAGACGATCAGCACGTCGCCGTCGGCCACCACCGTCACGTTCACCGGCGCCGCGGGCGCATCGGGGGTCGGGTCGACCGGATTGGAGTCATCGTCACACGCGGCGACGCCGAAGACGGCGAGGCCGAGTACCAGCGGAAGCCAACGTCCTTTACGGAACATTGTGCGGGTCTCCTGATTGTCACAGATTTGCGTTGTGGCCGTCACACGACGGTCCATTGCACGAGTTCGCCCCTGCTGCCACAGGGGACTTCGGGGGGGCCGGCCCGCTCGCGCGGGTTCGGCCCCCTGTCGCGTCGC
>CBFGQV010000153.1:0-6832 GCA_965651045.1 uncultured bacterium | reverse complement strand
CCGGTTGTTCTCGGTGACCCGCCACTCGGACTCGATCCAACCCTCGCGCGTCAGCCGGTGCAGCGCCGGGTAGAGCGAGCCCTGGTTGACCTGCAGCACGTCGTCGGAGATCGCCTGGATCTGCTCGCCGATCCCCCAGCCGTGCAGCGCGCCTTCGTCGAGCACCTTCAGGATCAGCATGTCCAGGGTGCCCTGGATCATGTCGGGTCGGTACGGAGCCATGCGCGTCGTGGTGCCGGTTCGGGAATCCCCACTCTCGATTGTCGAGAGAAGCTAGCGGCGCTTCTCTCGATGATCAAGGGGTGTGAAGGGAGGATTACCGTTCGTGTACAGGCCGACATCGCGTATCGAATATCGGATCTACGATGACTTCTTCCGCTAGAGGTCTTCCGAGCGCACCGTAAGCGGGCAGCAGGCGACTACCAGGCCGACGCCAATCCCAGACTACGGGACGTATGATACAGAACCGCTTAGCCGCAATGACCTTAGCCTCGGCATTGACGATCTTGAGCGCATGCGATCGTCAGCCGACTGACTCTACCGGCCCTGTGGCCGGCCCGCTCCTGGCACGTTCGCTATCGGATACCATCCCATGTCCGACGAACCCATGGGGCTACACCACCTGTACATCCATCCCAGCCGACACCCTCGATATCCTGCGCGCTCAAGGACAGCGGATCCTCGACGGAGCCGCTGGGCAGTGCCTCGAAGCCGGTCACGCGATCATGGGCGCGCTAAGCGGTCCGGTCGTAGCCCACCATAACAGCAGTCCGAGTGCGGGGATCACCTTCGACGCCTCTCAGGGACCTCCATATCAACCTGTGACACTCTTCGTTGGACACTTTCTTCTCTGGAGCGAGCACGTAGAAGCGGGCAACACCTTGGACATGCTATACCATGAGGGCTCTCATCTCCTGGGGCTTCTCGACCCAGCGGCGGCGAGCTTCGCTCAGGCTTGCGTGGACCAGCACATCGAGGAGGATGACTTCCATGAGCCCGCGTCCGGGACGGGCGGCGGTGACCCCGAGGGGGATGAATGTACCGAAAGCAACCCTTGTGACACGGCACCTACCACTTGCGTGGTCCGATACTGGTACTGGAAAGACACGCTTGAGGTGATTAGCTATACAGTTCTCTATTGTTACTGATTGACACATATGCAGACTGCCGCCAAGACACGCCCGAGAGAGGTCCATATGCGACACAGGCCGTGGCCTTACCTTAGGGTCGCCGCAGCCGCGATGTCCGTGATGGTGTTTGCCCAGGGCGTCGAAGGACAGGCGAGCGCCCACGAGCAGCAAGAATTTCCGGTCCGCATAGTCATACCAAGAGCGATGCCGGTGTTCAGTCCGTCGCCTTCTGTCGGCCATCGGTCCCGTGCGCTTGTTTTCCTACGCGTTCCCGGCGAGCCACACCTTGGTCTCGTACTCGTCAACCCACGTCATCTCGATCACCCGACCCTCGCACAGGCCTTGTATCACCTCCAAGCCGCCCATCGGGATTCTCGGAGCAAGGTCTTGGTAATATCATCCAGCATGCCTTCCGTCGGCACTCGAGAGACCAGCGCTCGGTTGGCGCTGGACGCTCTCCGACGGTTGCGTAGTGCCCAGGAAGTGAACATACCACGGCTTGGAACGGGGCGGATGATCGAGATCGCTCTCCCTATGGGAGGTGTCCCGTGACGGCTCTGCGGACGATCGGCGCTTGGCTCCTGACGATGCTGCCGATGGTCGGTAGCAGCCCGCTCATGGCGCAGGTTCTACCAGACGCAGATCCACGGATCGTTTCCACCATGTGGGTGCTCGCACAGGATAGCATCACAGACCTCGGACACCGTCTGCTCGTCGAGAATGTCCACATGATGGGCGTAGGCAAGGTCCCGCTTCCGGATGGTGAAGCTGAGATTCGACAACGTCTCGCCGAGCTACTGGGCGCACGTGTCGGAGGTCTGATGAACCATCTTCGGTGCCCTTCGGCACCACCGCGGGCCCGTGAGTGGGCAGAAGGACTACGGCGGGGGTGCACCCTCAATGGAGGTGTCACGGCGGTCGTGCAGACCAATCCGCCGCAGCCGTCTGGCGACCGGGTCGTCGTGGGGGTTACCACATGGGTGTTCCGGCGAGACGCGGCAGGGCGTAGGTACGAAGTGACGTCCGTATTCCGGGAGGTGCTTCTTCGCTCGAACGCGTCCGGGGCCTTCAGCGTCGAAGGCGTTGGTCTCATGGGTATCGCGCACTGGTAGATGCCCGAGTGACACGAAACCCCGAGGCCGCACATCGCGACCCCGGGGCTTCGATTCCCTCAGGTCCGGCGTGGATCTTCGGCCCAGCTACCCCGCCATCCCCCGAAGCGTCGCCGCCAGCGCGCGCATGCGGCGCGCATCGACCGACGCCGACGACGCGACGGCACCCGTCGCGGCCTCGAGCTCACCGGCCAGGCGCTGCAGTTCGCCCCGCACCGACCCCGCGCCCTGCGACGCCGCGCGCTCGACCAGCGTGCGCACGGTCTGCGCCTCGCCCTCGCTCATCGCGCCGCTGCGCTCGAGCTGGTCGACGTAGGCGTGCGCCACGGGCGCACTCGCGCTCCACTCGACCCGGGGCTGGAGCTGCGCGTTGAACTCGCGCATCTCGACCGCCTCGGCCGCGGCGATCTCGTTCGCTGTGAGGTGTTCCGAGGGCGCGAGCCTGAACACGTCGATGCCGCGCGAGATCTCGGCACCGTAGATGTAGCCGTCGTGCCAGTAGGTCGACCAGTAGCCACCTGTGTAGATCTGGGTCTCGCTCAGCGGGCCGCGGTCGAAGAACGCGATCTCGACGGGGTTCGACGGATCGGTCCAGTCGAAGACCGAGAGCCCGCCCTGGTACCACGCCTGCGCCATGATGTCGCGCCCGGGCACCGGCACGAGCGAGCCGTTGTGCGCCACGCAGTTCTCGGTCTCGGTCTGCGGCACCGGCAGCTTGTAGTAGCCCGCGGGCACCATCGTGCCGTCGACCAGGTGGAACATGGCATTCGCACCCCAGGTCGGCGGATCGGTCGCCCGGCAGCGAGGAGCGCTGCCCCCGCCCCATTCGTCGGTGAAGAGAATCCTCGTGCCGTCGTTGTTGAAGGTCGCCGAGTGCCAGTAGGCGAAGTTCGGATCGGCCACCTCGTGAATCCGCACGGGGTTCGCCGGGTCCGAGATGTCGAGCAGAATGCCGTTGCCCGAGCACGCGCCCGCCGCGAGCCCGATCTCCGGGTACACGGTGATGTCGTGGCACTGGTTGGTCACGCGCGTCCGCTGCGTGCCCTCGCCGTGGTCGCCGCCCTGCCAGAGCCCCGCGATGTCGCCGGTCTCGGCGTCGGCGAAGATGCGCGGCATGCTGACGACGCGCGCCTGCTCGGGGCGCGCCAACGGCACCTGGATGACCTCGATGCGGAAGAGCGAGGTGTTAGGATCCTCGTCGGGGCCCAACGGCGAGCAGCCCTCGAGCTCGCTCGGCGAGCGCACACCGCCGGTACCCGAGACGTACACGTAGACGTTCTCGTCGTCGTTCGGGTCGGTGACGAGCGTGTGCGTGTGCGAGCCCCGGCAGGTCTGCACCGTGGTGACCTGGCGGGGGCTGTCGATGTTCGAAATGTCGAAGATGCGGACGCCCCGGAACCGCTCGACGCTCACCGAGTCGGCCACGCCCTCGGTGCCGCAGTCGAGCCGGCCGCGGGTCTGTTCGACCGACATGAAGAGCAGGTCGCCGTGCACCGACACGTCACCCTGCCCGCCCGGGCACACCACCGACACGCGGAGCGTCGGATTCTCGGGCCGCGAGATGTCGTAGACCTGGAAGCCGTTGTAGTTGCCCAGGAAGAGATAGTCGCCGCTGAAGGCGAGGTCGGTGTTGTTGAAGCCGCCGTCGCCCGGTTGGTCCGGATTGAAGAAGCCCTCGGGCTTGGCCAGCGTCGACACGAGCTCGAGGTTCCAGATCGCGCTGCCCGCGTCGTCCCACCCTGCGGCGAGTCCGATGCGCGGGTCGTCTGCGTTCCACTCCCAGGCCGGCTCGGCGGGCGGCTCGGCCTGCTGCGCCGCGAGCGGAGATCCCCCCGCCGCGAGCATCATCGCCGCCCCGAGCGTCACCCCGGCCCGCAGGCTCCGACCCGTCCAGCTCTCACGATTGCGTTCGTTCACGGTTCTAACCTCGTCGTTCGTGGGGATTCGCGGCTCCGCCCCTGGCGGCGGTCCGCCAGCATGCGCTGCATGCGTTGGATCTCGATGTGCTGATCGGCCTCGACGTGCGAGGCGAACTGGTTGATCTCGGATTCCTGGCCGCCGCCCGTCGCGTGCAGTTCGGCCACCATGGCGAGCGCCCCCTCGTGGTGCTGGATCATCAGCTCGAGGAAGAGCCGGTCGAACTCGGCCCCGCTGGACGCTTCGAGCGCCCGCATCTGCTCGGCCGTGAGCATGCCGGGCATGAGATGGTGCCCGTGGTGCGCCATGGCGTCGGGGTCGGCGCCCCGGTCCGTGAGCCAGCGCCGCATGAGCGCGATCTCGTCTTTCTGCGAGATGTCGATGCGGCGCGCCAGCAGCGCGACGTCGTCGCTCTCGACCCGACCGGGCACCAACGCGGCCATCTCGAGCGCCTGCTGGTGGTGCAGGATCATGCCCTGCATGAAGGCGACGTCGGCCTCGGTGTGCGTCGGGTGGTCGAGCTCGGCGATGGAGCGCGCGTCGAGTTCGCGCGTGGCTTCGCCGGGCGCGCCGGGCTGGACGACGCGGGGGGCGGGCTCGGGACTCGCCTGCTGCGGCGGCGCGCCGCCACCGGCACACCCGAAGGTGCCGAGAACGGCCGCGAGCGCCGTGAGGCGGAGCCGTGGCCGAATCGAAGTCGTGGTGTTCATGGCGTTCATGATCCGTGCAGTACCGACCCTCGGCTCGCGCGGTTCCGGTGTTCCCTCCCTCTCCCGACAGCGGGCGGCGGAGTCTTCCCCACAGACGACACCCGCGCCCCGGGCGAGCGTTGAAGCACACCCATGACTTCAACGGGAGCATCTACCGTGCGCAGTATCGCATTGCTCGGCGCGAGCGCTCTTGCACTCGCCCTGGCGTCGAACGGCCTCGTAGCCCAGGACGTCTGGAGCCTCGAGGTCCGCGGCGGCACCGCCTTTCCGACGCAGGACTTCGGCGTCGACGAGCTCGACACCGGCGTAGGCTTCGAAGGCACCGTCGCCTACCGCTTCATGCCGCACCTCGAGCTCTACGGGGGCTGGGACTGGTACCACTTCCAGGCCGACGAGGCCCTGACGCTCGTCGATGTCGACGTGGAAGAGACCGGCTACGCGTTCGGCCTTCGTTTCGAGCACCCGATCGAGATGCTCGGGGCTCCGGCGATCTGGCTGAGGGCGGGTGGCACCTACAACCACATCGAGATCGAAGACCACGACGACACCACCGCCGACTCGGGCCACGGCCTCGGCTTCGAGCTCGGCGCGGGCATCGCGCTGCAGTTGAGCGACGGCTGGTACCTGACGCCCGGCGCGCGCTTCCGGGCGCTCACGCGTGAGTTCGTGGTGGAAGGCTCAGAGGTCGATGTCGACCTGACGTACTTCGCGCTCGAGGTAGGGGTGTCGCGGCGGTTCTGAAGGAGCCCGCCTTTTCAGCGGCTCAACCTCGGGTTCGCAGGTGATCCCAGAAGGCGCGGGGACTCATGATCGGAATCGGAGCCCTGCGCCCCACGTCGAGCAGGTCCCGGTCGCCGGTTACGAGAACCTGAGCGCCGGCGGCCAGGGCCTCGCCGAAGATCGGAACGTCGGTCGGATCTCGAAGGCTGAGCCCAGGGTCGACGACGTCGGAGGTGACCGCGGCCTCGCGACGGAGGAAGGCCAACGTCTCGTCCACGAGATCGGCCGGAAGCCCGAGCTTGGTGCGTTGCACCCGACCGAGCTCGGTGAGTACGGTCTCGCCCAGGACGAGTTGGTGTTCGGCCAGCACCGTGTGCAGGACGTCTGCGCAGAGGCCCCGTGTGGCGAAGGCGCTGATGAGCACGTTCGTGTCGAGGAAGACCCTCACGAGACGTCGCGGAACACGTCCTCGTCGGTGAGATACCCGCGGGCCTCGGCGAACGGCATGATGCGTCGGCGAAGGTCTTCGAACTGGGCAATCGCGAGTTGCCGTCGGAGGGCTTCACGGACGAACTCGCTCCGCGTACGTCCGCTGCGGTCAGCGGCCTCGTTGAGCCGGCGTTCGAGTTCCGGATCGAGTCGGATCGTCAGGGCGGAAGTCTTCATGTCATGCAATGTAACACACGAAAGACGTTGCACCAACCAAGGCCCCCTGGAAGCGATCTCCGGGGCGCGGCGTAGGAGCCTGCGGAGCCGGTACGTTCCTTCTCGCCCCGGAGGCCCCCGATGCGCCGAGCACTCGTATGGCACCTCGCCGTACCGCTGGTCGCCCCTCTCTTCGTCGGCGCGTGTGACGCGCCCAGCGCCGATCGGGGCGGCGAGGGCCCGCCCGGAGATCCCCCTCGTGTGGTGGCGGTCGAGGCCCAGCGCTTCGGCGGGGACCTCGACGGTGAGGGCGCGCTCTCGGGTGTGTTCGACGTCGACGTCTCGGCCGACGGGCACGTGTTCGCCTCGGAGCCCACGCTCGCGCACGTGATGGTCTTCGCCCCGGACCGGAGCTTCGTGCGCACGATCGGGCGCCGCGGCGAAGGGCCGGGCGAGTTCCAGGTGCCCGGAAACCTCTCGTGGCGGGGTGATACCCTGGCCGTGCTGGACACGCAGCAGGGCGTATCGCTCTTTACGGTCGATGGTGAGTACCACGACCGGATCTCCTTCCGGATCCAGGAGCCCGACCAGCCGTTTG
>CBFGQV010000152.1:0-6832 GCA_965651045.1 uncultured bacterium | reverse complement strand
ACCCCCGCGATTTGGAAGGCGGCGAACTGCCGCCGCTCGACCTGCTCGCCCCCGGCCAGCGGGAGTCTCGCGAGCACATGGAGCGTGAGCTGCAGGAGCTCGGCCAGGTTCTGGTCGACAAGCTCCGCACCTTCAACGTCGAGTGCGAACTGGCCGGACGCACGACCGGACCGGTGGTCACCCAGTACGAGGTGGTGCCCGCGCCGGGGGTGAAGGTCAACCGCATCGCCAACCTCGACGCGGACCTCGCGCTCGCCATGCGCGCGCAGAGCATTCGCATCGTGGCGCCGATTCCCGGCAAGGGCGCCGTGGGCGTGGAGATTCCGAACCCCGAATCGGCGACCGTCCACCTGCGCGACATTCTCGAGGCCAGGCCCTACCGGAACGCCAAGGGCTCGCTCCCCATCGGGCTGGGCAAGGACCTGACCGGGCATCCCTATGTCGCCGATCTCGCGAAGATGCCCCACCTGCTGATCGCAGGCGCGACCGGGTCGGGCAAGTCGGTGTGCGTGAACACGATCATCACGAGCCTCGTGTATCGGCACACGCCCGAGACGCTGCGGCTGCTGATGGTCGACCCGAAGATGGTCGAGCTCTCGGCCTACGCGGACCTGCCGCACCTGCGGCACGAGGTGGTGACCGACCCCGCCGACGCGGCCAGCGTGCTCAAGTGGGCGGTGCTCGAGATGGAGCGGCGCTACCAGCTGCTCTCGGCGAACGGCGTGCGCTCGATCACCGAGTTCAACGAACGGGTGAGGAAGGGCACCGTCCTGCGCCGCGCGGAGGCCGACGGAGACGAAGGGGACGAAGACCGCTGGATCTACGACGACGGTCCGCTGCCCTACATCGTCGTCGTGGTCGACGAGCTGGCCGACCTCATGATGCAGGTTCAGAGCGAAGTCGAGAAGCCGCTGGCGCAGCTCGCGCAGAAGGCGCGGGCCATCGGCATTCACCTCATCGTCGCGACCCAACGCCCGTCCGTGAACGTGATCACGGGTCTCATCAAGGCGAACTTCCCGACCCGCATCGCGTTCCGGGTCGCGTCGAAGACCGACTCGCGCACGATTCTCGACATGAACGGCGCGGAGTCGCTGCTCGGAAACGGCGACATGCTCTTCCTGCCCCCCGGGCAGAGCGAGCCGGTCCGGATCCAGGGCGCCTTCATCTCGACCGAAGAGACCGACCGGCTGCTCGGCTGGTACCGCGAGCGCATCGCCGAGCGGGTCGCCGCGGAGGGACGCGAAGCGCTGGCGCGTCACGAGCCGGACATTCTCGACGAGCTGCGTGACCACGAGATGGCCGACGCGTCGTCGGTGATCGAGGAGATCGCGGGCGACTGGGACGAACTCTTCCGGGCCGCCGCGGAGGTGTGCATCACGCAGCAGCAGGGCTCGACCTCGCTCCTCCAGCGCCGTCTCAAGGTCGGCTACGGCCGCGCCGCGCGCATCGTCGATCAGCTCCACGACGCGGGCATTCTCGGCCCGCCCGACGGCTCGAAGCCGCGCGAGGTGCTCGTCACGATGGGCGAGCTCGACCAGATCGTGGGACCCGGAAGTTGAAGGCCCGTGTAGCACACGTGAGCCACGACCTTCCTTCCGACGCGCTCCCGATGCCCCGATCCATGCCGCTTCGCCACACTCCAGCGACCGCCATCGCCGCCCTGCTCGCGCTCGCCGCGGCCGCGCCCGCCCAGGGCCAGTCCGCGAGCGCCGACGACGGGCTCCGGCTGCTCGAAGCCGCTGCCGAGCGCTTCGCCGGCGTCGACGCGATCTGCGCCGACTTCCAACAGGAGATCCAGGTGCCGCTGCTCGGTGAGGAGCGCTCGAGCAGCGGCCGGCTCTGCCAGCGGCGCCCGAACCTCTTCCGCATGGATTTCCGGGACCCCGACGGCGACCAGGTGGTGGCCGACGGCCGACACTTCTGGATCTACTACCCGAGCATGAGCCCCGGGCAGGTGGTGAGGCTGCCGGTCGATCCCTCGCGCGGCGGACTCGACTTCTTCCGCGAGTTCCTCGCCGACCCCGCGGCCACCTACCGGGTCGGCGCCGCCGAGGCCGAGACGGTCGCGGGCGCGTCGACGCTCCGGATTCCGCTCGAGCCGCGCTCATCGCGCGGGTACCGCCGCGCGGTCGTATGGATCGATCGCGAGAGCCGGCTGATTCGCCGGGTCGAGATCGAAGAGGAGAACGGCTCCGTGCGGCGCGTCACGCTCTCGAATCTCGAGGTCGACCCCGCGCTCGGGGCCGGCCATTTCGAGTTCACGCCGCCCGCCGGCGTGCAGGTCGTCTCGGGTTGATGCGGAGCGCGTGGGCGTGAAGACACGCGAACTCCCGGTGTTTCCCGTCTCGGGCGGACCCGTCCGACCCGGCGTGGAGCCGACCGTACGGGCGGTGAACCGGCAGGTCGACGCCTTCGAGGGGGGCGACGGTCCGCGCATCGGCCTGCTCACGCTCGGGTGCGACAAGAACACCGTCGACTCGGAGCGCATGATGGCGGCGCTCGTCGGACACGGCGCCCGCGTATCGCCCGAACTCGACGGCGCCGAGGTCGTGATCGTGAACACCTGCGGCTTCATCGAGGCGGCGAAGGAGCAGTCGATCGAAGCGATTCTCGAGGCCTGCGAACTCAAGGCCAAGGGCCGGCTCCGCGCCGTGGTGGCGGTCGGCTGCATGGTCCAACGCTACCGGGCCGAGCTGGAGCGCGAGATTCCCGAGGTCGACCTGTTCATGGGGCTCACCGACCTGCAGGGGCTCGTGCCCGAGCTGCGGGGCCGCGGCCTGCTGCCGGAAACGCCGGCCGTGCCGGTGATGGAGCGGCCCCTTCGTGTGCTCTCGACCGAGACGCCGCACACCTCGTTTCTGAAAATCAGCGAAGGGTGCGACCACACCTGTGCCTTCTGCGCCATTCCGCTCATGCGGGGGCTCCACCGGTCGGCCCCGCTCGACGAGTTGTTGGCCGAGGCGCGGAGCCTCGGGCGCGCAGGCGTGCGCGAACTCAACGTGATCTCGCAGGACACGACCTGGTACGGGCGCGACCTCCGGCGGCACGACCGGCTGGCCCCGCTCCTGCCCGACCTCCTGAGCGCGCTGCTCCGCGAGACCGAGGTGGACTGGTACCGGCTGTTCTACATGTACCCGTCGGGCATCACCCGCGAGCTCGTCGAGCTTCTCGCCGAGAGCCAGGGGTCGGCCCCGGGGCGACCACGCCTGGTGCCGTATCTGGACCTGCCGCTCCAGCACGGAAGCGACCGCGTGCTCGCCGCGATGCGCCGCCCCGAGAGGCGGGCCACGATTCGCGAGCGCGTGGCGTGGCTGCGCGAGGCGATTCCCGATCTCACCCTGCGCACCACGGTGATCGTGGGATTCCCGGGCGAGACCGACGACGACTTCCGCGAACTCGTCGACCTGCTGGAGGAGATCCGCTTCGATCGCGTGGGGGCGTTCACCTACTCGCTCGAAGACGGGACGCGTGCGGCGGAGCTGCCCGGGCAGCTTTCCGAGTCGCTGAAGCGCGAGCGGCTCGACGAACTCATGGACGTGCAGCGCTCGATTTCGTTCGATCGGAACCTCGATCAGATCGGCCGGGTGCGGACCGTACTCGTCGACCGTATGCTGGACGAGGGCGAAGATCCGGAGTTCGCCGCGACCGGCCGGACCGAAGGACAGGCGGTCGACGTGGACGGTAGTACCCAGATTCTGCCGCATCCGGCGATCGAGCCCGGCGCCATGCTCCGGGTCGAGATCGTCGATGCGCTCGAGTACGACCTCATCGGCAAGGTGGTGGACGCGTGACGATACGCACGAGGGCAGGTTGGATGGGTGCCGTGCTGGTGGGCCTCGCCTGGACCGGCGTGGGAGCCGGACCGCTCGCGGCCCAGGGACTCGCCGACTTCGACTACGAGAACCTGGCCTTCCGCGGCCTCGGCATCGAGTTCGGCTGGCTCGTTCCGAACCGCGTCGAGGCGACGCCGTCGTACGGCATTCGCATGGACCTCGGGTATCTCGGACCCGGGCTGCGGCTCACGCCGAGCCTCACCTACTGGTCGTCGGAGATGAAGCGCGCCGAGGTCGGCGAACTGGAGACCCGGCTCGAGGAACTCGTCGATCGTGAGAGCCCCCCTGGCGCGCCACCGGCCTCGGTCAATCTCGGCACGATCGACTGGTCCGATCTGGTGCTCGGGCTCGACGGACACATGGTCTGGTCCGTGCCCGGCGACGTTCTCACCTTTCTAGGTGGCGGCGTGGCCGCACACATTCAGAACGGCAGTGGCGAGGCGATTCAGGGCACCTTCATCGAAGACCTGCTCGACTCCGTCACGGCGGGCTTCAACGTGCACGGGGGCCTCGAGTTCCCGTTTTCGGACCAGCTGCGGCTCTACGGCGTGACGCGCTACGAGCTGCTCGGCGACCTTCAGTATCTGGAGCTTCGCATGGGACTACAGTTCATGTTCGGGGCCCCGGCGCCCGGCGAGGTGCGCCGGTGACCAGGCGGGTGAGGGTCGGTGTCGCCGGCACGGGAGCGATCAGCCAGCTGGTGCACCTTCCGCTGTTGAGCGAGCGCGACGACGTCGACCTCGTCGCCGTCTCCGACGCCGACCGCCCGAAGGCGGCCGCGATCGGCGACCGCTTCGGCGTCGAGCGTGTGCTCGACGACCCGGAGCTGCTCTCGGACCCGGACGTGGACGCGATCTTCGTATGCACCCCCAACCACCTGCACGAGGCGCAGGTGGCGAACGCCCTCGAGAACGGCAAGCACGTTCTCGTCGAGCGCCCGCTCGCGCTGACCTCGGAGGGGTGCCGGCGGGTGATCGCCGCGGCCCGAGCCGCCGATCGCACGCTCTCGGTGGGCATGAGCCACCGCTTCCGCCCCGACGTTGCGGCGCTGCGGGCCTTCGTGCTCGGGGGTGAGTTCGGGCGTCCCTACGCGGCGCGCGTCGCGTGGATGAACCGGAAGGTGCCGCTCCGCCGTTCGACCTGGCGTCAGCGCCCGGACGAGGCCGGTGGCGGTGCCCTCATGGACCTGGGCGTACAGGCCCTCGACCTCGGGCTCTGGCTGCTCGGGAATCCCCGTATCAAGCGCGTCAGCGCCGTGCTCACCCGCGACGAGTACGAGGTCGAGGACGCGGGCACGCTGCTCGCGGAGACGGAAGAGGGCGTGGCCTTCTCGGTCGAGGTGAGCTGGAGCTTCTTCGCGTCGGAGGACCGCCACTACGCGCGCGTGATGGGCACCGATGGGTCGGGGTCGCTGCCACCCCTCGAGGTCTTCAAGCAGCTCGGCGGACGTCCGATGGACGTGACGCCCAACCAGCCGCCGGCGACGTCGGGGAACCCGTACATGCATGCCTACCGCCGAGAGATCGACCTCTTCCTGCGGAGCGTGCGGGGCGAGCGCAGCGGCGAGCTTCCGGACGAGCAGGTGCACCTGATGGAGGTGCTCGAAGCGGCGTACCGGTCGGCGGCGGAGCGGCGAGAGGTCGTCCTCTGAGGCATCGGCCGAGGGCAGGGTGGCTCGCGTGCGCCCTGGCGGCGGGCGGCCTCCTGCCGGGCTTCATGCCGGGTCTCGTACCCGGCCCGGGCCTTCACGCCCAGACCGCGCCGGCGTTCGAACATCCGACGGCCCCCGATGACCCGCTCACCGTGTACCTCATGACGATGGGGCCCGGCGAGCTGGTCTGGGAGCGGTTCGGCCACAACGCGATCTGGATCCATGACGCGCGCACCGGCGAAGACGTCGTCTGGAACTGGGGCCTCTTCTCGTTCAGCCAGGCCGGCTTCATTCCGCGCCTGATTCGCGGCGAGATGATGTACTGGATGGGCGGCTTCACGCTCGAGCAGACGCTCGCCGAGTACGCCGCCGCCGGCCGGCCGGTGTGGGTGCAGGAACTCGCGCTCACGCCGGAGCAGGAGCGCGAACTCGACCGGCTGATTCGCCTGAACGCCCGCCCTGAGAACGTCTACTACCGGTACGACTACTACCGGGACAACTGCTCGACCCGTGTGCGCGACATGCTCGACGCGGCGCTCGGCGGAGCCCTGAGGGGTGCGTTCCAGGGCGAGGAGACCGGCACCACGTGGCGCTGGCACACGCTCCGGCTCCTGGACGCCGCGCCGCTGCCGAGGCTCGGCGTACAGCTCGTGCTCGGGAATCCGGGCGACGAGACGATCGACCGGTGGCAGGAGATGTTCCTGCCCATGAAGCTCCGGGCGGCGGTCGCCGAACTCGAGGTGACGGGCGCGGGCGGGGTCCGGCGTCCGCTGGTCGTGCGCGAGCGGGTGCTTCTCGAGGCCGGCGCGAGCTTCGCCGAGCCGGTCGACGCCCCCCGAAGCCGCGTGCCGGTCTTTCTGTTCGCCGGCCTGATCGCGGCGGCGGCGGTCGCCTCGCTCGGGGTGGCGCGTCGGCGCGGAAGCCGGGTCGCGCGGCGAGGGCTGGCCGTGGTGTCGGCGCTCTGGGGCGTGGCGGGCGGGGTGGTGGGGGCGATCCTGCTGGGCGCCTACCTGACCGACCACGTCTTCTGGCACGTCAACGAGAACCTCCTGCAAGCGAGCCCGCTGCACCTGCTCGGGGGCGCGGCGGGGCTGATGCTGCTCTCGCGTCGCACGCTGCCCGGGTGGGGCCGCCGCGTGGTGCGGTGGGTCGCCGTGCTCGCGGCGCTGGGGCTCGCGGTCAAGGCGTGGCCGGGGCTCGACCAGGGCAACCTCGAGATCGTCGCCTTCGCGCTGCCCCTGAACCTCGCCGTGGCCTGGGCGCTGCTGGCGTGTGCTGCGCCGGGACCGGGCTCCGCTGCGGCCAGCGCCGCGTCCGAGGCCGACGACGCCCGCGCGGCATGACGGCG
>CBFGQV010000151.1:0-6872 GCA_965651045.1 uncultured bacterium | reverse complement strand
CCGAGATCCTTCTCGAGACGGGGGATTTCCGGACCGCCGGCGAGGTGGCCGCCGAGGCGGCGCGGATCCTCCGGGCGACGCTCCCGGAGGGCCATTACGCCACCGCGGTCGCGGAATGCCGACTCGGGCGGGCCCGGATCGCGCTGGGAGAACGGGCCGAGGGGCGCCGATTGATCGAAGAGGCCAACCGGACACTGGACCGCACGGAGGTCGCGGCGGCGGCGGGCTACCGGGACGAGTGCCGGGCGGCGCTCCAGGCGCTGGACGGGGCATAGGCGAGCTCTGAAGGACCCCGGTGAAGGGTCGGGACTCGGGAATCCGTTCAAGAGTCCGACGACCTTTTCATCGGCTCGGAGGCTCCCATGCCCGGCATTCATCGCACCACGCTCGTCACCCTGATGGTCCTCGCGTTCTCCGCGGTCTTCGGATCCGCGGCCGAAGCCCAGATCATCGATCGACTGAGGGACCGGGCCCAACGGGCGGCCGAGAACCAGCTGTTGAGCGAGGTCGACCGGCTCGTCCGGGACGGGGTCGGATGCCTGTTCAACGATCTCGAATGCATCGCGGAGGCCGAAGAAGAGGGCGAAGAGGTCTACCTCACCGACGCGGACGGCAACCCGGTGGTCGACGCGGAAGGCAACCCGGTCACGGACCCCGACGAGGCCGCGCGCATTCTCGGGCAGGCCGCCCCCGGAGAGTCGCTCCGTCCCGGCGAGGGCGCCTGGGCCCGGTACGACTTCGTTCCGGGCGACGAGGTCCTGTTCGTCGCAGACTACTCGGGCGATGCGGTGGGCGATTTCCCCCGGCGGTTCGAATTCGTGTCGGGCAGCTGGGAAGTGGTGGAGTGGCAGGACGCCCGGTACGTCCGGGCGCTCGCCACAGGCATTCTCGCCATCCCGCTCCCTGAGACGCTCCCGGAGCGATTCACCCTCGAGACGACCGTCAACCTCCAGCACGGGAACGCGGCACTGCGGATCATTCCCGGAGAGGAAGGACTGACCCGGACCCGGCAGTACACCGGGTCCTCGGTCATCACGCGGTGGACCCGGTCGGGAGTCGAGGCCATGAATGCCGGTCCCCAGGCGTTGACCCCCCACGATCATGCGGTCTGGGACGAGATCGTCCCCCTGCGGGTCATGGCGGACGGAGAGTATTTGAAGGTCTATCTGGGAGATTCCCGGGTGGCGAACGTCCCGAACGCCGTCTTCCCCCGCACGGACCGGTTGTACATCGCCGTCGGCTCGGCGGCGCCGGGCCACCCCATCCTCCTTGGCCCCGTCCACATCGCCGCCGGTGGTGGTGATCTCTACGCCCGTCTCGAGGCCGACGGCCGGGTGGCGACCCAAGGCATCTTCTTCGACGTGGACAGCGACCGGCTCCGGCCGGAGTCCACGCCCACCCTGAAGGCGATCGGCGAGATGCTCCAGCAGCGTCCTGATCTGCGGCTCACCATCGAGGGCCACACCGACAGCGACGGCGACGACGCCCACAACCTCGACCTCTCGGAGCGGCGGGCGGAGGCCGTTCGGGCGTTCCTCATCGAGGCGTACGAGATCGACGGCGACCGGCTCCAGGCCGAGGGCCTGGGAGAGACGGTGCCGGCGGCGCCGAATTCCACGCCCGAGGGGAAGCAGCAGAATCGACGTGTCGAGCTGGTGATGGTGTCGTGATGCGGCCGACACCCACTCTCATCGCTCTGAGCCTCGCTTCCTTGGCGACGCTCGGAACGGCAGTCGCCCCCGACGTCGGCGGCGTTTCCGTCGGTACGGGACCATCGGGCGACACGGGCGCGGCGTGCAGCGTCACGATCCGCTTCCAAACCTCGGCGGCACATGTCGACCTGGAGGAGTCCCGGGTGCGGGTCCGGGGACTGCCCTGGGTCCGGATCGGGCACTCCTGGGGACCCACGATCGGCGCGCCGAACATGGCGCCGCGCCCGTACACGGACCGGCCGGGCGAGAGCCTCTTCTACACGGTCTTCGACCTCAACCAGGATTGCGATCGGTACCGCCGGTACCGCTTCACCCTGCGTGGCGCTGCCGGTACGCGATTCTTCGGCATCGAGCGGGAACTCTACTACCCCCGGGACGACGGCTTCACCCGCGAGACCAACCTCGATCTCGGCTACCTCGACCTGTGCATCGCGGACGGGCACGAGTGCGACCGCCCGTACTATCCGGGGGGCAACCGAACGCCCTACCCGCCCGGGCCCGGTACGGGTTCGGAGACCCGGAGTCTTCCCCTCGAGGCCGCCACGGACTCGACGCCGGGAGCCGATCCCACGGCCGTCGACGGGGTGTCGCTCCGCGGCGACTGGGTGCGCACCGAGAGCAACAACCACCCCAACAACGGCATGCGCATCACGTTGGACGAGAGCGGTGCCACCCTGACGGTCGTGCCCTCCACCTCCTCGTCCTCCTGGAGCGTGGGCCAGCGGCTGTGGCAGGACATCCGGGCCGACGGATCCGTCCAGGTCCGGGGCAGCGACGGGAACTACTATCCGGCCCGGCTCACGCTGCGGGGCGAGGACGGCCTCGACGTCGCGATCGAGCGGTCCGGGCGGGGAGACAACCAGAGCTGGGTCCGGGCCGGGCCGTCGATCGCGGGAGACTGGGTCCGGGTCGCGGGTGCGGGGCAGCCCGACGACGGACTTCGCATTCGGGTCGAGGGCGACGCGGCCGCGATCCGCTACCTGCCGGCGCTGGCGTCGAGAGGACTGCGGACGGGCGCCAGGATCTTCCGCGCGATCCGTCCTTCGGGCGGCCTGGAAGCCCGAGCGAGCGACGGGTCCTTCCATCAAGCCGAGGCCATTCTCATCGACGAGAATCGGTTGCGCATCGAGATCGCAACCGGGGGCCTCCGTGAGGAACAGCTCTGGGTCAGGCCCGGCGCGGAAGACGACGTGCGAGCCGGATTGGAGGGCCCCGTTCAGGCGCCGGGCACTCCCGGTACTGGCCTCACGCCCCCGACCGACCTGCCCTCCCTCGAGCCGCCTCCCGCGGAGCCCCCGCCCGGGACCGTTCCGGGCGCGGCCTGCGTGGACACGTCGCTGGACCGGGACCAGCTCGACGTCGACTGGGGGTGGAGCCTCCAGTCGGCCACCGACGACGACCCCCTGGAAGAGACCCTGGGACTCCGGGAGCACATGGCTTCGTCGCCCGGGAGCAGGGACCTCGTCACCGACGTCGAACGTGTCCTTCTGCCGGAGATGGAGGACGGGTTCGCGTACCTGTGGCAGTCAGCAGGAACGCGACGCCTCAACATGCGGCGCCACGTGGACCTCACCGCGGCCGAGCTCGATGCGCGGAACCAGGAGGCCCGGGACGGCGGCCTCCTGCCGACCGACCTGGAGGCCCACGACGCTCCCGGGGGAACGCGGTACGCCGGCGTCTGGGTGGAGAATACGGAGGGGGTCGGTTGGTGGGCCGGTCACGACCTGGCGGCGGACGAATTCGACGAGACCTCGGGCAACCTCACCCGGTCCGGCTATCGCCTGGTCGACATCGAGGCCCGCGACGGAGGCGATGGGGTCCGCTACTCCGCCATCTGGCAGCAGAGCTGCGACAACGAGAACTGGCGGCACCTCGTCGGCATGGACCGGGACGACTATCAGATGGAGGTGGATGCCCGGGCCGAGAACGGCTTCCGCGTGGTCGACTTCGAATCCTACGCAACGGACGAAGGCCAGCGGTACGCGGCCGTCTGGCAGCGGATGCCGGCCAGCCGCGCCTGGCGGGTTCGCTCGGACCGGACACTCCGCAACTTCCTAAACGACCACAATCGCTACACCGACGAGGGACACCGGCTCGTCGACTTCGAATCCTACGCGACGCCCGACGGCGACCGCTACGCCGGAGTCTGGGTCGAGAACGACCCGCGCTACGACTATGCCTACCGGGCCGTTCTCGACACGATGATCGCGAACTACCGCACGACGCACGGGCTGCCCGGCATCTCCGTCGCGGTCATGCACGCCGACTCGATCGTCTATCAGCGAGGCTTCGGGTGGGCGGACAGCGCCTCCGGCAAGTGGGCCCACTCCGGAACCATCTACCTGACCGCATCGGTGGCGAAGGCCATCGCAGGAACCGTGGCCGCCCGCCTCGAAGAGCGTGGGGTGATCGACCTCACGGCGAAGACGTCCGACTATCTCGACGGCCTGCCGGACCACCACACGCACACCGTCGAGCAGCTCCTGGCGAAGATGGGGTGTGTGCCCCACTACGCCGAAGCGTCACCCACCCGCCCCGACACGCTCCAGGTCTATGCCTACCGCGTCGACGCCCTCGAGCAGATGTGGGACGGCGCGCTCCTGAGCGGCTGCACCCCCGGCACCCACTATCGCTATTCGACCCACGGATACACGTACGTGGGTGCCGTCCTGGAAGCGGTGACCGGCAAGCCCATCGCCGACATTCTCGACGAAGAGCTCATCCGGCCCTTCGGCCTCACCAGCATGCGCACCGCGACGACGGAGAAGTGGGGCGGCCACGGCGGGCTCGGCGTCCGCCCGTACGACCTCGCCCAGGGGTACCGTTGGCGGAACGGCCAGAACCAGGCCGTCGACTACGAGAATTCCACGTGGAAGGTCCTCGGGGGCGGCCTTCAGACCAACGTGGTGGACCTGGCACGATTCGGCTCCCTGACACTTAGCGGGGCGATCGTCGCCGACACGGCCCGACTATGGCGGGACCTCACCGTCGGCGGCGCGTCGTGGACGGCCTCCGTCAGTTCCATCACCCCGACCGGGCTCGGATGGCGGGTGTCGGCCCGACCGCCGACCAACCCACTCGGAGTGAGCCGGGCCGCTGCCGACCATGGGGGCGATGCACGGGGCGCAGGAACGCTGATCCGCATCTACCGAGACGGCGACCTGGCCATCGCGATCATGGCGAACCAGCAGTTGAGTGCCACGGCCGTCGACAGCGACGGCGATCCCGTCGGGCATCCGGTGGAAAGCCTCGCGACACGCATGGCCGCCGCAGTCTTCCAACCATGAAGAAAGGTCTTCGATCGATGGCCACGCCGACCCCACGACGCCTTCCGCCATTCCACCGACTCCTGGGCCTGGCGGCGTGTGCCGGCCTCGCGGTCTGCAGCTCGGATAATTCCACCCGGCCGGAAGACGAGCCGCCGGGCCTCGAGCTGCCCGACGGCCTGCAGCTCGTGAGCTGCACCGGGCTCTCCCCGATCGCCTCTTCGGGAATCCCCCTGGACCACGTCGACGCCGGTACCGTGCCCGCCGAGCTCGAGTCACCGTTCGCCGCCTTGTTGCTCGATGCCGACGGCGGTGTCATGGGAGCGGCCTGGTTCGAAGTCGACGACGGGGGTCGCGCCGATCTGGTGGTTCCCCTGCACCCGTCCGGCTCGATCGAGGGCGGCGAGGTGTTGATTCTGGCCACCGACGGAACGGGCGCCTGCGAGCCCTGGCCCTTCACGATCGAGCCGCTGCCGGCCAGCCCCGGAGAGCTGTCCGCGGCGGTCGATGATCTGCAGGAGATCCTCCAAGCTCAGGCGGCGGCCCTGGGCTCCACGCCGGAAGAGCTGCGAACCACCGCGCTGGAGGACCTGCCCCGCCTTCTCGCCCCTCTGGCCATCGTCCAGTGGATGCTCGACCATCCGGACAACGACGCGTCGCTTCGGGCTCTCGCCGACGGTTCGAGTCCCGACGCGTCCTCGCTGGAGCTGACCGATGCCCTCCTCGCGCGCACCGGATTCCGGGCAGCGCTCGCGAATGGCCCTGCCGCCGCAGCGCGGGCGACCGATCGCCCGGCGCGGGTGGTCGAGCCCGACGAGTGCACCCCCGAAGCCGTCGGAGAGGACACGCAGCGCCTCATTGATTGCACGGAGCTCGTCGGCGAACTCCACGAGGAAATGGCGCAGGCTCTCTACCCTGCACGAGAAACGCTGGCCGCTGCGGTCGTCGCGGAATCGGTCATACCTGGCAGCGTCCGGTCGGCCGTGCGCGACCTCGGTTGGGTCGCGCTGCAGCAACAACTCCAATGGACCGCCAGCCTCCCCCGCGATTACGACGAACTGAGCGTCGATGCGGAACCCCGGTCCTTCGCCGAGGACAGTCCTCTCACCGGAAGTTGGTCCGCGACGTTGACCGCCCAGAGCGAGGGTGTCTCCGAGGAAGCGATGGTCGCAGCGTGGCTCGCAGAATTCCTCGTTGAGATCACCGAGTCCGGTCTGCGCCGTATCGAGTCCTTAGACCTCGTGCCTGTCGACGACGACGCGGAAGCGCTGGCCGGCCGGCTCATCCCGGGTCTGGTTGCCGAGTTCCTGAACCTGGACAACCTCCCAGCCGAGACCTTCGGGCCGGTCCCCGTCGACGACGAAATGTGGTCCAGGGTGTCCTACGAAGCGCGTACCGGCGGTCAGCCTTCGGTCGAGGGCGTCGAGCACAACACCTACCGACCGATCGCGGTCGGCCGCACGGAAATCGTCGTCCTGACCCGGGCCGAAGTCTTCGGGATCCTTCGTACCTCGCGTGGCACCGCCATCGTGGAGGTGGACTCGCTGATCGTCCGCATCGAACCGTCGGACACCGTGGTGGCACTCGGCGACACCATCGACTTCCGGGTCACGGTGGAGAACGCCCATACGAAGGATTCCCTGAATGCAAGTCTCTTGTCCGGGAGTTCTTCGGGAGACTTGTTGAACTGGGTCGACACAGGCGAGACGAGTTTCCGCCTGGAGTTCCGCACACCGACTGCGCCCCCGGCGGACAGCGCCGTCATCGCCGTCGAGCACGTTGGAGAGGTGGGCGCCCGAGCCAACGGACCGCCCCGGGCCGACACCGCCCGCGTCCGAGTCGCCTACCTCGACATCACCTCGGGTAGCGAGTGCACGCCGCTCGACGCCGATCC
>CBFGQV010000150.1:0-6905 GCA_965651045.1 uncultured bacterium | reverse complement strand
TTTGGGCGGCGGGCCGCCCTGCGACCCGTTGCCGCCGCTCTGATGCTCCTTCGCCATCGAGTCGAAGCGCGTGTACTTGTGGTAGAAGTAGAGGTCGACCACGCCGGTCGGCCCGTTCCGCTGCTTCGACACGATCAGCTCGGCCTTGCCCTCGATCGAATTGCCCTCCTGGTCCACCGGGCCGAAGTAGTACTCGGGGCGGAACAGGAACATGACGAGGTCCGCGTCCTGCTCGATGCTTCCCGATTCGCGCAGGTCGGAGAGCATCGGGCGCTTGTCGTTGCGCTGCTCGGGCGCACGCGAGAGCTGCGAGAGCGCGATGACCGGGGCGTCGAGTTCACGCGCCAGCGCCTTGAGCCCGCGCGAGATCTGGCTGACCTCCTGCACGCGATTCTCCGAGCGCGCGTCGCCCGCCATGAGCTGCAGGTAGTCTACGATGATCAGCCCCAGCTCGCGGCCCTCGGCCTGGATCTCGCTCGCGAGCCGCCGCGCCTTCGCCCGCATCTCGAGCACCGTCGCGCCGGGCGAATCGTCGATCCAGATCGGGGCCGTGTTGAGGTGCCCCGCGGCGGCCGCGAGCCGCTGGTGCTCGTCGGGCGAGAGTCCGCCACGCCTGAGGTGCTGCGCGTCGATGCGGGCCTCGGCCGAGAGCAGGCGCTTGAGCAGCTGCTCCTTGCTCATCTCGAGCGAGAAGATCGCCACCGGCACCTGGTGTTCGATGGCGGCGCTGGCTGCGACGTTCAGGACCCACGAGGTCTTTCCCATCGACGGGCGCGCGGCCACGATGCAAAGGTCGCCCTTCTGAAGCCCGGTGGTCATGCGGTCGAGGTCGTGGAACCCCGAGTGGACCCCGGTCACCGACGTGCCCGCCTCCTGCAGCCGCTCGATCTCTTCGAACGCGGGCCAGAGCAGATCCTTGACCCGGACGAACCCCTCGCGCGCGTGGCTCTGCGCCACCTGGAAGATGCGCGCCTCGGCCTGGTCGAGCAGCTCGTCGACCTCGCGCTCACCCTGCTCGTAGACGTCACGGATGATCGTCTGCGACGCGTCGATCAGACGCCGCAGGAGCGCCTTCTCCCGGACGATCTTCGCGTGGTACTCGATGTTGGCCGCGGTGGGCACCGCGTCGAGCAGTTCGGCGATGTAGTCGAGCCCGCCCGCCGATTCGAGCTCGTCGGTCTTGGTCAGGTCGTCGGCGACCGTCACCACGTCGATGACCTCGCCCCGCTCGAAGAGCCGCGCCATCGCCCGGAAGAGCCTCCGGTGGGCCTCGCGGAAGAACATCGACGGCTCGAGCACCTCGACCGCGCGCGACACCGCGTCGCGGTCGATGAGCATGCCGCCGAGTACCGAGATCTCGGCCTCGGGCGAGTAGGGCGGACGGCGGTCGTAGCCACCGGCCGGGCCCGAAGTTGGGGCGTCGGACCTGGTCGAGAGTTCGGGGGGATTCACGGGCAGCCTGACGACGGAGACCGGCGAGCGACGGACATCACGCGCCGTCCAGCACCTGGCGGAGCAGCTGGAGGTCGTCCCACGTGGGTCGGCTCCAGCCGGAATTCCTCAGGAGGGCGGCGGGGTGGTACGTGACCACGAGGGGCACGCCCTCGTAACTGTACACCGACCCGCGGAGCTTGCCCAGGGCATCTTGGGACGACGTGAGCAACTGCGCGGCGAAGGTACCGACCGCGAGGATCGCTTCCGGCCGGACGAGCTCGATCTGACGCCGCAGGTAGGGTGAACAGGACTGGATCTCGTCGGCCTGCGGATTCCGGTTTCCGGGCGGGCGACACTTGATCACGTTGCAGATGTAGACCGAGTCGCGGCGGGACAGGTCGACCGACGCGAGCATCAGGTCGAGCAACTTGCCCGCGGCCCCGACGAAGGGCAGGCCCGTGCGGTCTTCGTTGGCGCCGGGCGCCTCGCCCACAACCATGAGGCGGCCGTCCGGGTTGCCGTCGGCGAACACCGCCTGGGTGCGATCCTTCGCGAGCCGGCAGCGGGTGCAGCCGAGCGCGAGCTCGCGAAGCCGCTCGAGGTCGGCGTCGGCGATGTCGGCCGTCTCGATCGGGGTGTCGGCGGTGGAAACAGGCGCGTGCGCGCGCGCCGGCGGTGTCGGCATCGGGCGTCGCGACGCCGGGGGCGGGTCGATGACGGGCCGGTCGGCCACCGCCACGAGCGATTCGACCTCGTCGCGGGCGAGCGAGTCGAGCACGATCGAGGGCATGCCCGCCTCGCGTTGCTGCGCAACGAAGCGCGCGACCTGCCGCCGGAACTCCCGCGGGTCGGTCACGACGGGCCGAGCCGGGCCTGCACGCGGTCGAGCAGGCGCTCGGCGACCTCGTCTTTCGAAAGCAGCGGGAGCGCTTCGGGCTCACCCTCGCCGGTGAGGAACGTCACGCGGTTGGTGTCCACTTCGAAGCCGGCTCCCTCTTCGGTCGTGTCGTTGGCGACGATCAGGTCGAAGCCCTTGGCCTCGAGCTTGGCGCGGGCGTTGGCGAGCAGGTCTCCGGTCTCGAGCGCGAATCCCACCGAAACCGTGCCGTCCTGGAGCACCGGCCGCATTTCGGCCGCGACGTCGGGATTCTCGACCAGCGGCACCGTCAGGTCGCCGCCCTGTTCGCCGCGCTTGATCTTCCGCTCGGCCGGGTCGGCTGGACGGTAGTCCGCGACGGCCGCCGCGTAGACGACGGCGGCCGCCTCGCCTACGCGCCCCCGCACGGCCTCGAGCATGTCGCGCGCCGACTCGACGCGCACGACCTCGACACCGGGCGGATCGTCGAGCGCGGTCGGCCCGCTCACCAGCACGACCTCGGCGCCTCTGCGCCAGGCCGCGCGCGCGATCGCCCAGCCCATGCGCCCCGACGAGCGGTTGCCCAGATAGCGCACCGGATCGAGCGCTTCCCGGGTGGGTCCCGCGGTCACCAGAACGGTGCGCCCCGTGAGGGGGCCCGGGGGCGTGAGCAGTCGCCCGACGTGCTCGACGATCTCGTCGGGCTCGACCAGGCGGCCGGCTCCCTCGGCCTCGCCGACCGCGAGGGCCCCGTGCGCGGGTCCGGCCAGGTGATAGCCCAGCGCCTCGCGCAGGTGCCGCGCGTTGGCCTGAACCTGCGGGTGCGCCCACATGAGGTCGTTCATGGCCGGGCAGAAGAGCACCGGCGCGCGGGTCGCGAGCAGGGTGGTCGTGAGCAGGTCGTCGGCGCGCCCGTGCGCGGCGCGGGCCAGCACGTCGGCGGTCGCAGGCGCGACGCAGACGACGTCGGCCTCCCGACCCAGGCGAATGTGGCGCGCCGCGCCTTCGGCCGAAAAGAGTTCGGTGAGCGCCGGCCGCCCCG
The DNA here is from genome assembly GCA_965651045.1 of uncultured bacterium. Classification (GTDB taxonomy): domain Bacteria; phylum Gemmatimonadota; class Gemmatimonadetes; order Longimicrobiales; family Gaopeijiaceae; genus Gaopeijia. The sequence continues at coordinate 3,573 of CBFGQV010000150.1, read as the reverse complement.
TCACGCCCTCGAAGGTGAGCGGGCGCACGAACTCGGTCGCGGCACGCGTGAGCACGACGTCGACCTCGGCCCCGAGGCGCGTCAGGTCGCGCGCGACCTGGACCGCCTTGTACGCGGCGATGCCGCCCGTCACCCCCAGCACGACGCGACGGCCCTGCCAGGGGCGCCGCGGCCGTTCGTACCCGGGCGTCACGCGCCGCTCCCTTCGGTCAGTCCTCGCGGCGGCGGCGGCCGACCAGCCGGAACTCGAGCTGCCCCGAGGTCAGGGCCTCGAGCGAGCGGGTCGTGAGCTTCTTCTCGGCGCCGAGCGGAAGCACCTCGCGCGGCAGCGAGTTGAGCTCGCGGGCGTACTTGGCGGCGACCAGCACGCCCAGGTACTTGCTGTAGGTGTTCTTGGCCACTTCGGCCGGCGTGAACACGCGCATCGATCGTTTCCTCGTTTCAGAGTTGTCGGTCCGGCACACCGCCCGCCACTCGGGCGAACCGCGTCCGAAGCACTTCGGCGAGGTCCTCTCGGAGCCCCGCCACCTCGTCCTGCATGTCGGCAGGACCGGCCATGGTACCTCGGCCGCGCACCAGGTCGCGAATGAGGTCCACCGTCCGGTCCAGTTCGTCGTTCACCACGACGTGGTCGAACTCGGGCACGTGCGCGAGCTCGTCCAGCGCCGTCTCCAACCTGCGTACCAATTCGGCGGGCGCTTCGGTCCCCCGCCCACCGAGCCGCTCCACAAGCGCCTCGACCGAGGGCGGAAGCACGAACACCAGAAGCGCGTCGGGCACCCGCTCGCGGATCTGCGCCGCGCCCTGCACGTCGATGTCCAGCACCACGTGCCTTCCGTCGCGTGCGGCGCGGTCGACGTTGCGCCGGGGCGTGCCGTACAGCCGGCCATGCACCTCGGCCCACTCGACCAGCTCGCCCCGCGCGACCATCGCCTCGAACGCCTCGCGGTCGAGAAAATCGTAGTCCACCCCGTCGCGCTCGCCGCCCCGTGGGGCCCGGGTCGTCGCCGAGACCGAGAAGACGAAATCGGCTTCGTCTTCGACCAGCTTGCGAGCGATGGTCGTCTTGCCCGTGCCCGACGGGGCCGCGAGCACGACCGGCCGCGCGCGCGATTCGTTCACTCGACGTTCTCCACCTGTTCGCGCAGCCGCTCGATCTCTTCCTTCATCGCGACCGACGCATGGCTGATCGCGGCGTCGTTGGCCTTGCTGCCGATCGTGTTCGCCTCACGGTGTAGCTCCTGCACCAGAAAGGCCAGTCGCTTGCCGACCGGCTCGCTCCCATTGCCGAGCGCCTCTTCGAAGGCGTCGAGGTGCGCCCGGAACCGCACCAGCTCCTCGTTGACGTCCCACCGCTCGGCCAGGTACGCGATCTCGCGGGCCAGCCGGTCCTCGTCGACCTCGTCCTGCCCCGCGAGCTCGGCGATCTGCGCCCGCAGGCGGTCCCGTTCGGCGACGAGCCGCGCGGGCGCGCGCTCCGCCACCACGGCGAGTTCGCGCCGGAGCGCGGTCAGCCGACCCTCCAGATCGTCACGCAGACGGGCGCCCTCGGCGGCGCGCATGACCACGACCGCCTCGGCCGCGGCCTCGACCGTCGCCCGAAGCACCTCGGCGTCGACCGCCGGGCCTTTCTGCCGACCGTCGGGCACGCGCACGACGTCACCCATGCGCAGCACCGAGGCGACGTCGACTCCGCCGTCCAGCTCCAGCTCGTCGTGCATCGAGCGCAGCAGGCCGGCGAAATGCCGGGCGCGCGGCAGATCCAGCACCGGCAGTTCGTCGTCCGCCGGGCCTCCGTCGTCGCGCTCGAAGAGCACCGCGATCGTGGCATGGCCGCGCGCGAGGAACGGCCGGACCCATTGCTGGATCTCGTGCTCGACGCGGTCGAAGCCGGCCGGCGTCCGGACGCTGGTATTGAGAAACCGGTGGTTGACGGTCTTGATCTCCACCCGCAGGCGGCCGCCGTCGACCGCCCGTTCGGCCTCGCCGAACCCGGTCATGCTGCGGATCATCGATCCTCCTCGTGAGCCGTGTAATCTAGACCCTCAGTTCCAGAGGGTCCACCGCAGACCGTACATGGCCCGCGTCGCCGGGAGGATCCGATCGGGAAAGTCCTGGTTGGCCTGCCGCACGAACGCGTTCTCGATGCGCGCGAAGATGCGGACGGTCTGAATGCGAATCTGCAGATGCGCCTGCCAGCTCTGGTAGAACGGCACCCGGAGCGGCTCGTCGAGCCCGCCCTCTCCTTCCTGGAAGATGGGCAACAGCATCGGGTCCCGACCCTCGACCTCGAGGCCGGCACGAATCTCGAGGCTCTCAGACGGATAGAAGACGTCGTGGAACACGAGCCCGCCCTGGTACTGGCGGCGGGGCCGGTAGAACCCCTCGTCCTGCCACTGCGTGAGCGACCCCACGAGCGCGAATCCCTCGACGGGCAGCGCGACGCGGCCGGTCACCTCGAAGCCCGTCGCCTCGTCGCCCGCGACCACGCGCGCGCGTCGGTCGAAGAGGAGCCCGAGCGGGAGCAGGCTGTCGACCTCGGTCCGGATCCAGCTCGCGGTGAGATCGACGGGCCCCAGCGCGAAGCGCCCGCCCGCGCGGAGCGTCGTCGCGTCGGCGAAGTGGTGCGTCGGAAACGGCTCCGGCTCGGGCTCGGGCTCCTCCTCACCCCCACCCTCGTCATCGGGGGGATCATCGGGATCGGGCTCGGACGGCAGCTCGGCGCGAGGGGCGAACGCCCGCGCGCCCCGCACGCCCGACTCGATCGACGCGAACCCCGAGAGGCCGAAGAGCGCGCGCGTCCAGCCGCGCACCGAGCGGGCCGAGACCGTGCGGCCGGCCCAGCGGTCCGACGACCAGTCGACCGCCACGCCGCCCAGGTCGTCGCGTTCGGCGCCGGCCGCGAGGTCGGCGCGGAACGACGGCAGGTCGGGCCCGGACATGAGCCGCGCCTCGGCCCGCCCCCAGAGCGGCCCGACGGCGATGCCGAGCCGTGCCCCGTGCTGGCGGCGGGCGCCGTCGACCGGGGTGAACCCGTCGTCGTCCGACGAGATCGAACTCTGCCCCGTGTAGGCCTCGACCACCGCACCTTCGGCCACTTCGGCGCGCGCCCGGATCGCCCACTCCGTGCGCGTCACTCCGGGCGGAATCGAGTCCAGCTCGACCTCGGCGCCGCTCCGGCGCAGATCGAAGGCCACGCCCGCGCGGTCGCCCCGGTGAAGCGCGTAGCGCAGCCAGAAGCCCTGTCGCGACCCCGTCTCGTTGCCGCGAGGCCCGCGCGTGTCGAAACGCTCGAGCGAGAGCGCCAGGCTGCCCCCGAACGCGCGCGGGTGCAGGAACGTGCCCCGGAACAGGTTCGTCTCGAGGTCGCCGGTGCCGGCCTCGACCAGCGACAGCGGGCGCGGATCGTCGGGGCGAAGCCCGGTGAGATGCACGCGCAGCTCGCCGGCCGCGCGTTCAACCCGGATCTCGCTGAGAGCCCCGAGCGACACGCGCGACAGGTCGGGAATCGAGCCGTCGAGCGGGGCCGCCTCGAAGCCGTCCAGGAACACCCGCACCCGCCCGCCCGTGAGC
>CBFGQV010000149.1:0-6913 GCA_965651045.1 uncultured bacterium | reverse complement strand
GCTCGCGCCGCCCGTGTAGATCCATTCGGTGTCGGAGAGCCGCCCGACGGGCGCGACCATGGCCGCACCGGGCCGGGGCTCGGGGCGATACGTGCGCACCAGCCCGCCGTCGGGATCGAGCACGGTGACCCGGCGGTGACGGGTGTCCGAGACGGCGAGGGAATCCCCCGGAAGAAGGTGCAGGCCTGCGAGGCCCTGGAACTCGCCGGGCCCCTCGCCCTCCCCGCCCGCGCGCCAGAGCAACGCGCCGTCGGCGCCGAACGCCCGGATCTCCTGGCTGCCGCCGTCGGCGACCAGGACCGCGCCGTCGCTCCGGCGCACCACGGCCGCGACGCGCGAGAACTGTTCGACCTCGGGCCCGACCACGACACCGAGGGTGAGGAACGGCTCGGCACCGACCGTCCAGGCGTCGTCCTGCGACCATTGCGGTCCGCCGTTCTCGACCACCGTGATGCCCGCGCTGTCGCGCACGAGTGGGCCGGCCGAGGGTGCGTCGGTGTCGGGCGCGCACGCCGCGGCCACCGACACGCATGTGACCAGCACCAGTGCACGATTCGCGTGTGAAGCTCTCCACCGGTCCATCGCCACTCTCCCCTCAAGTTCGAGCATGCGTCTCGCGGAACGCGGGCAAGCTACGCCCCGCGGCGAAAGCGCGGAAGGGCGAACGGTCGAGGAGCCGCACAGGGTTCCGTCACCACAGGCAGGGCACGCCGTAGGCTTCGAACGCTGGATCGCGGGTCACGCAGACGAGCCCTTCGGCCCGGGTCTGGGCTACGAGCATGCGATCGAAGGGATCGTGATGGTGGCGAGGAAGGCGCGCGGCGGCTTCGGCGTGCGCCGCGGCCACCGGGAGTTCGACGAAACGGTTCGCGCCGATCTCCGCGACGAAGTCGACATCGCCCGCGTCGAGGCGCCCCGACGCTCGCTTGATTTCGATCTCCCAGATGACCACAGCGCTCACTACGACGGAGTTGTCCGGATCGGCGATCGCGGACCGGGCGGCGGGCGACAGCTCAGGGGCATCGGCTAGCCACCACAGGTACGCGTGGCTGTCGAGCAGGAGCTTCACACCGGCTCCGCCGGGTCGGCACCGAACGCCTCAGCGATCTCGGCGGGAAGGGGCGCGTCGAAGTCTGCGCCCATTCGAATTCGACCCGCCTGACGCCCGGGTACCCTCGGATCTACCGGCACCGGGACGAGGCGCGCCACGGGAACGCCGGCGCGGGCGATGACCACGTCTTCTCCGGCCTCTACGGCTTCGAGAAGGCGCGAGAGCTCGGTCTTGGCCTGGTGCACGTTCATGATCTTCATACCTCGAATATGGAGACATCGAACTAAGTTAGCTAGAGCAGCTCATGCGACCGCGCGAGGTGAGACATTCGCGGCCATGAGTGGGCGCTGCCATGGCGGCATCGGTCACGAAAGCGGCCGTTGCGTCGGCTCCGACTTTCGGTTTATATTCGGGTCATGTCGCTACCCTACGTCGAACTCCACTGCCACTCCGGATTCTCGTTCCTGGACGGGGCCTCGCACCCCGAAGAGCTCGTGCTGCGCGCGGTCGAACTGGGGTACCCGGCGCTCGCGCTCACCGACCACGACGGGCTGCACGGCGCGATGGAGTTCGCCCGGAGCGCGCGGGCACACGGGCTCCAGCCGATCACGGGTGTCGAACTCACGCTGCGGGACTGCTTTCCGGACCGCGCGGCGCCTGCCCCGGGTGCGGCCTTCAGCAGGGGATTGCTCCGCGCCGACGCGCACGCGCCGGCGGCCGCAGCCGCGGCCGAGCCCCCGAGCTGGCCCGCGACCGGGCATCACCTGACGCTGCTCGCGGAAACCCCGCGGGGCTACGCCAACCTCTGCCGGCTCATCACCCGCACGCGTATGGAGAGCCCGCGCGACGCCCCCTCCCTGCCCCTCGACGCGCTGCTCGACCCGGCCCGCACCGAAGGCCTCATCTGCCTCACGGGGTGCGCGCGGAGCCCGCTCCTGGCCGCGCTCGAGAGCAGCCAGGCCGAGGGCGAGGCGTTCGCGCGCCGGCTGCTCGACGCCTTCGGGCCGGGGCGGCTCTTCGTCGAGCTGCAGTCAAACCACGCGCGGGGCGACGCGGCGCGCGGAATGCTGCTCGGCCGGCTGGCCGAGCGACTCGGGCTGCCCGTGGTGGCCACCGGCAACGTGCACTACCACCGCCCCGAGCGGCACCGGCTGCAAGACGTCCTGGTCGCGATCCGCCACCGCACCACCCTCGACGGCTCGCACGCGCTCCGGCGGCCGAACCGCTGCTACCACCTGGCCTCGCCCGCCGAGATGGCCCACCGCTTCCGGAGCCGCCCCGACGCGCTGAGCAACACGCTGCTCCTCGCCGAGCGCTGCGCCGATTTCGACCTCACCGAAGACCTGGGGTACGAATTTCCGGACTTCGAGGGCAGCGCGCGCGGGGGCGCGCTGGAGACGCTCGTGGCGGTGTGCCTGGCCGAGCTCGCGAAGCGCTACGAACCGGGCTCCAAGCTCGAGGCCGAAGCCGAGGAGCGCCTGCACCAGGAGCTCAAGCTGGTCGACCTGCACGGGCTCGCGGGCTTCTTCCTGGTCTACCGAGACATCATGAACCTGGCCCGCGAGGTCGCGCTCGAGGTGCGGGGCGAGGCGCCGCGCGCGCGCTCGAACCTGCCGCCGGGACGCGGCCGCGGATCGTCCGTGTCGTCGATCATCTGCTACCTGATCGGACTCTCGCACGTCGACCCGGTGAAGGCGGACCTGTTTCTGGGGCGCTTCCTGAACGAGGCGCTCCGGAGCGTCCCGGACATCGACCTCGACTTTCCGCGCGAGATCCGCGAGGCGCTCATACTCCGGGTCTACGAGACGTACGGCCACGAGCACGTGGGGCTCGTCTGCACCTTTCCGACCTACCGGCTGCGCTCGGCGGTGCGCGAGGTCGGCAAGACGCTCGATCTGCCGCAGGGCGAACTCGAAAAGCTGGCCAAGCTCGCCGAGCACCGCTCCGCGAGCGGCCTCAAGGACGAGCTCGAGTCGCTGCCCGAGTTCCGGGACCGCGCCCGCGCGCCGCTCTGGCGCCTGCTGGGCGAGCTCGCCGAAGAGATCGCCGGACTGCCGCGCCACGTCTCGCAGCACGTCGGGGGAATGATCATCTCGTCGCGCCCTCTGGTCGAGATCGTTCCGCTCGAGCCGGCCGCCATGGAGGGCCGGGTGCTCTGCCAGTGGGACAAGGACTCCTGCGACGACGCGGGCTTCATCAAGATCGACTTCCTGGCGCTCGGCATGCTGTCGCTGGTCGAAGACGCCGTGGACCTCATCACCGAGCGCGAGGGCGCGCCGCCCGACCTGGCCCGCATCGACTACCGCGACGAAGCCGTCTACGACCGCATCTGCGACGGAGACACGGTGGGGCTCTTCCAGGTCGAGAGCCGGGCGCAGATCCAGATGATCCGGCGGGTGCGGCCCAGGAACCTCGAAGACCTCGCGGTCCAGGTGGCCATCGTGCGGCCGGGCCCCATCGTGGGGGGCGCGGTGAATCCCTACGTGCGCCGGCGCGAGCTGCTGCGCGACGATCCCCACTTCGTGGTGCCGTACGATCACCCGCTGCTGGAAGAGGCGCTCGGCGAGACGCTGGGTGTCATCATCTTTCAGGACCAGGTGCTCAAGGTGTGCCAGGCGCTGGCCGGGTTCAGCGATGGGCAGGCCGAAGAGCTGAGGCGCGCGATGAGCCGCAAGCGTTCGAAAGACGCCATGCGCTCGCACTGGCAGGCGTTCCGCGAGGGCGCAGCCCAGCGGGGCGTCGACGAGGTCACCGCCCGGAAGGTCTTCGAGCAGGTTTCGGCCTTCAGCGAGTTCGGGTTTCCGAAGTCGCACGCCGCCGCGTTCGGGTTGCTGGCGTACCAGTCGGCGTGGCTCCGCCACTACCACCCGGTCGAGTACTACGTGGCGCTCTTCAACAACCAGCCCATGGGGTTCTACTCGCTCGACGCGCTCGGGCGCGACGCGCGCCGGAACGGCATCGACATTCTGCTGCCCGACGTGAACCGGAGCGACGTGGTGTGCACCGTCGAGGGCGACCGGCTGCGGGTGGGGCTCGGGTTCGTGCGGGGCATCGGCTCGGACATCGCCGAGGGCATCGTGCGCGAACGAGCGCGGGGCGGCCCGTACGGGTCGTTGGTCGACTTCCTGCGCCGCACTCCGGCCGCCCTCAAACGGCCCGCCGTCGAGAACCTGGTCTGGGTGGGTGCGTTCGAGGGGCTCGGGCTCACGCGCCGCGAGCTGCTCTGGCAGGCGGGACTCTGGCTGGGCCCCGAATCCGACACGCGTCGCACCAACCACCGGGACGATCATCCGCAGCGCGAGCTGCCCCTGAACGACCCGTACGCGGACCGGACCTTCGACGAGCTCGACGACGCCGACCAGCTCGTCGCCGAGTACCGCATGCTCCGCTTCTCGACCCGGCTGCATCCGCTGTCGCTGCTCCGTGATCAGCTACCACCCGACACGATTTCGTCGGCCCGCTTTCCCGAGCTTCCGCAGCGGGCCACGGTGCGGGTCGCGGGGCTCGTCACCGCCCGACAAAGACCTCAAACTGCCAAGGGCTATGTCTTTGTCTTGATGGAAGATGAGCATGGACCTATAAACGTGATCCTGAAGCCCGATGTGTACGCGAAACACCGGACCGACGTGCGCATGGAGCCCTTCCTCACGGTGCGCGGGCGGCTGCAGAAGGACGGCGGCACGATGAACGTGCTCGCCTACGACGTGGCCGCGCTCCGGGCATCGCGCGGGCGCTTCTGGAACGATGCCGGGGGCGACGCCGGCGAGGGGGTCGGGGGCGCCGAGGGTGACGCCCGTGAGACCGCCCGTGAGAACGCCGCCGACGGCGCCCGGCCGGCCGGCCGGAACCCCTACCGCTACCTCACCGCGCTTCGGCAGTCTCCGCCGGGGGTCAAGAGCTGGGGGTGATGGTCACTCGGCCCGGAGCGCCGTGACCGGGTCGACCCGGGTCGCCCGAATGGCGGGGATCAGGGTCGCCAGCAACGACACGGCCAGGAGCACGACCATGACGGCGCCCAGTACGCGTGGATCGCCCGCCTGAACCTGGAAGAGCAGCCCGGCCACCGCCCGACCCATCAGCAGCGCCCCGCCGAGCCCCACCACGAGTCCTATGAGCGCCGGCCGTAGCCCCTGGAGCACGACGAGCCGCCTCACGCGGTCGGTGCTCGCGCCGAGGGCGACGCGAATGCCGATCTCGCGCGTCCGCCGGGACACCAGGTAGGACACCACCCCGTAGAGCCCGACCGCAGCCAGCACGAGGGCGATGCCCGCGAAGGCCGCGATGACGCTCAGGTAGAAGCGGGTCGTGGCCGTGCTGCGACGGACCGCCTCGTCCAGCGTCTCGACGCGCGCGAGCGGAAGGTTGGCATCGAGGGCCCGCACGGCCTCGCGGGCGTGCTGCACCAGGCCGCTCACCCCCGCCCTGCCCCGCACGTGCACGGTCGCGGAACCCGGGCCGAACTGGGCGTGCGCGAGGTAGACGGCCGGCTCGGGTTCGAACGAAAGACGGCTGCGGGCGTCGGCCACCACACCCACCACCGTCCACAGCGTGTCGCTCTGGAAGCCCCATCCGGCCGTCACGCCGACCCGCCGGCCGAGCACCTCTTCGTCGGGGAAGTTCTCACGCACGAAGGTCTCGTTGACCACCGCGACCGGCTCGGTCTCGGCGCGGTCGCCGGGTTCGATGCCACGTCCGCGCAGCACCGGCAGCCCGATCGCGTCGAAGAACCCGGGCGTCGAGGGCCGGAGCTGTGCGTTGGTCTCCTGCCCCGGCGCTGGCCTCGGACGACCGTCCACGAGCACGTCGCCTCCGATGCTCACGTTGCCGAGCGGGGGGCCGTACGACGTGCCGACCGCCTCCACCCCGGGCACCGCCCGCAGTCGGTCTTCGAGCTGGTCGTAAAAGGCCGTGATCGACGGAAGATCGGCGTAGCGCGCGGACGGCAGGTTCAACGAGAAGCGCACCACCTCGCGCTCTTCGAAGCCCATGTCGACCGAGACCAGTTCGCCGAGGCTTCGAACGAAGAGCCCGGCTCCGGCAAGGAGCACGACCGAGAGGGCGACTTCGCCGGCGAGAAGGAACGATCGGCTTCGCGCCTCGCCGCGGTCACCGCCTGCCCGAGCCGACCCGCCCAGGTCCCTGGCCGGCGCGGTCCGCGCCAGTCGAAGGGCGGGTGCGAGACCGAACACGAGCGTTACGACGACCGTCACGGCGAGCGCGAACAACAGCACCGCTCCGTCGAGCGAGACGGTCTCGAGCCGAGGCACCGCTCCAGGCGGCACGAAACGCAGGGCGCCGACCACACCCCAGGCGAGCCCCAGCCCCAGAGCGGCTCCCAAGGCGGAAAGCACGATGCTCTCGGTCAGAACGGCTCCGACCACCCGGCCCGGGCTCGCGCCGAGCGCCGAACGAACGGCCACCTCGCCGGCGCGGGTCGAGCCACGCACGAGGAGCAGGTTGGCCACGTTCGCGCAGACGATCAGCAGCACGACCCCCACGGCCCCGAGCAGCGTCCAGAGGCCTCGCCGCACGTCGCCCACCAGGTAGTCGACGAGCGGCTCGACGAACATGCCCTTCTGGAAGTTCGAGTCCGGGAACTCGTCCGAAAGCGCGGCCGCGAGCGCGTCGACCTCCTGCCGGGCCCGCTCGACGTCCACGCCGGCGGCCAGCCGCCCGACCGACTGCCAGGCGTGGCATCCGCGCCCGCAACTCTCCGGGCTCATGCGCCGGGGCATCCAGAGCGCCGACTCCAGCGGATAGTCGAAGCCGGGCGGCGCGACGCCGACGACCTCGTACGCGACCTCCGCGATCTCGACCGTCGAACCCAGCACGTCGCTCCTGCCGCCGAGCCGCGACTGCCAG
>CBFGQV010000148.1:0-6919 GCA_965651045.1 uncultured bacterium | reverse complement strand
AGGAGCGCCGCCCGCGCGCGCCGGCGCCGCCAGGGGTGGAGCGCCCCGTCGCGCACGCGCACGAGGGCGCGCCGAACCGCGCCCGCACGGCGGCGCAGCCGGCGTAGCCAGGAGGCGTGCCGGTCCGTTGTGTCCACCATGAGAGAGGTCGCGTTGGGCTGGAGGCGGGCGCTCGAGTCGCTCAAACTACCAGAGTGTTGGGGTGGTTCGCGAGTGCGGTGGCGGGGGTGCGAGGGCTGTGGGCGTGGGGCGTCGGAGTGTTGCGCCCCCGCACCGCTCGTTCGGCACCGCTCCCGAACACCGCTATCTTTGGCGGCGTCTGCGGGTGTCGGTCCCGTTCTTGCCCGTGCTGGGTGGCCATGGACCGGTTTCCTCGCCCTGCCTCCGCTCGACTCGGGAAAGAAACGCTTGCGAGATCCGTACCGCTGGCGCGCCGTGGCGATCGCGTGGGCCGTGCTCGTGCTGGCGCTCACCCTGGCCCCCGACCTGGCGTCACCCGGGCGCGACCAACCCTCCGAGGTGGCGCGCTGGTGCCTGATCTGCGGCGAACGCGGCGCGGCCGACGGCCTCCTGAACGTGCTGCTGTTCGTGCCGTTCGGGTGGGCGGCGTCGCGCGGGTGGGGCGCCTGGGTCGCGGTGCTCGCGGGGTTCGCGCTCTCGGGCTCGATCGAGGCGCTTCAGGGGGGGATCGCGGGTCGCTTCTCGACTGCGGGCGACGTGGTCTTCAACACTCTGGGCGCGGTGCTCGGCGCGGCGGCGGCCGCGTGGGTCGCGCGGGGACGCTCGCTCGTGCCTCTGCTGGCCGCGGGCGCGGCGGTCGGACTCACGGCGCCCCTCGTCCTGCTTGCGCCGGCCCCCACCGATGGCGTTTACTATGGTCAGTGGACCGCACGCTTCGGCAACCTCGAACACTACCAGGGCCGGGTGCTCTCGGCGCGGCTCGGCGGCATCGACATGCCGTCGCACGCGGTGGAGCCCTCGGAGCCCCTGCACCGTGCGTTCCGCGAGCGGGCGCCACTCGAGGTAGTGTACGAGGTCGGGCCGGCCCCGGAGGGGCTGGCGCCCGTCTTCTCCGTGTACGACGATGAACAGAACGAGATCCTGCTTCTGGGTGTCGACGGAACCGACATGCTCTACCTTCCGCGCACGCGGTCGGTGGCGCTCCGTCTCGACCGTCCGGACCTCGTTGCCCGAGGCTTGCTCGACGAGGTCGAGCCGGGCGATACCGTGACCGCGACGGTCGCGGTCGACTCCCGCCGTCATCTTTGCATCTCCCTCAACCGGAGGACCACGTGCGACGTCGCACCCGGCTTCGCCGCAGGTTGGAGTCTGCTCATGTATCCGCTACCCCTTTCGGGTCGGTTCTGGAACCTGCTCGCCGACCTGGTCTGGGCCGCGGCGATGGCCGCGCCGCTCGGCTGGATCGCGCGGAAGCCGCTCCGCGCGCTGACCGTGGCCGTGCCGCTGACCGCGGCGCTGCTCGGGCTGTCCGCGGCACTTCCGGAGCTCCGCGTGACGCCGCTTCCGGCGATCGCGTTCGTGTTGTCGGCGGTGATCTTCGCCGAAACGCGTGCTCGCGTGCGGGTGACCGCATGAGGGCGGGTGCCCGACGTCGAGCGTCGATCGTCGCGTTCGCCTTCTTTGGGCTGGTGGTCGGCGGCGCTGCGGCCGGTCCGGCCGAGCTCGCGGCGCAGAGCATCGTGGCCGGGTCGGTCGAAGGGCGGGTGGTCGACGACGGCGAGCTGCCGCTTCGTGGCGTGCGCATGACGCTCACCGAGGCGCGTTCGGGGCTCACGCGCATCACCAATACCGACGGCGACGGCATGTTCGCGTTCGGGTTCGTGGTCTCGGGCGAGTACGAACTCCGTGCCGAGGCGCTCGGCCAGCGGCCGCTCCTGGTGCGGAGCCTGCTGGTCGGACCGGGCGAGACGGTGCGCACGCACCTCCAGCTCGAGGTCGAAGCGCCGCCGGTCACGCGGGTCGACACGATCGTCTGGGGATCCGACCTGGGCTCGGCCTGGCCGGGCCTCGGGCGCCGCGTGCGCGAGGTCGAGATCTCGACGCTGCCGGACCGCCGCTTCGGGCTTGCCCCGCTCGTGTCACTCAGTACGCACGCCGACGCCCAAGGGGGATTCCAGGGCCGCCCCGCGAGCGCCTCGACCCTCTTCAGCGAGGGAGAACCGTTCCGCGAAGCCGTCCACCCGACGGGATCGGGCGGGCTGCTCGGGCTCGCGTTCCCGCGCTCGGGCGTGTCGGGCCTGGACGTCATGCAGGGCATGGAAGACATCGAGTGGTCGGCCGACGAGGGCGCGATCATTCCGGTGCGCACGCGACCGGTCTCGGACGGCGGAACCGGTCGCGGCACGGTGCTCGGCTCGGCGGGTCCGCTCTGGTCGAGCGCCCTCGTCGACGACGCGCCGACGTTGTCGTCGTTCTGGGGCGGCGGCGCGCTGGCGATCCCCCTGGCGCCCGACACCAGCACCTTGTCGCTGGCGGTCGAGGGCGGGCGCTACCAGACGGTGCAGGCCGCGTCTCCGTCCGACTCGCTCCTGGCCGAGCTGATCTCCGACGGCGAGGCGGGGGTCGGCGACGGTCTGCGTGAGACGCGCGTCTTCTCGGGGCTGGCCCGGCTCGACTGGGCGCTCGCGTCGGGGGGCGTGGTCACGGCGCGCGCGGGCGGCGGGTACTTCGAGCGCACGCTCGAGCGCGCGCAGACCCGAGGCGCGGGGTACGGCGCCGAGCCGCCCGCCAGCGGGTCCGACCTGTCGTTCTCGGCGGTGGTCGCGAACCCGCTCACCGAGCAGTTCCTGCTCGAGGCGCGGGGGTCGGTGGGCGTTTCGTCGCGCGATTTCGATCCGGGGGTGACGACGCCCTCGGCGTGGGTCGTCGGGCGCCGGGCACGGCTCGGCGTCGACCCGCACTACCCGGGCTCGGTCTCGCGGCTGGATCTGGGCATTGGACCGGTGATCCATCTTCAGAGCGGGCTCCACCGGGCCAAAGCGGGCCTCCGCGCCGACGTCACACGCCACACCTACGAGTTCCTCTCGCCCGTGAACGGCGCCTACGCGTACGGCAGCCCGGCGAGCCTGCTCGACGGCACCGGCTACGCGACGCGGGCGCTCGGCCAGGCCCCGTCGACCGAGTTCACCTCCACGCGGCTGTCGGCCTTCGGCCAGTACGTGTGGGCGCCGGCGCCCGGCTTCGACGTGACGACGGGCGTGCGCTACCAGCGCGAAACGCTGCCCACGAGCGACGTCGCCTTCGCGACCGAGTGGGCGTTGCAGAGCGGCGTGCCGAACCAGGCGACGCCCGACTACGTCGAAGGTCTCGGCACCCGCATCCACCTGCGCTGGGACCCCGCGCGCGACAACCGCACCTGGGTGGTCGGCGGCCTCTCGCTCGACTACGGTGCGCTCGACCACACGCTCCTGTCGGAATGGGTGGGCCTCGACGGCGGCACGAGAATCGAGCGGAGCTTCGGCGACGTGGGTACCTGGCCCGCGGTGCCCTCCACGGGCGCGCACCTGGGCACGCGGCTCGCCGTCATGAACCCCGAGGTCGTGCCGCCCCGCACGCTCCGGGGCGCCGGCGCCATCGTCCGACAGGTGGGCGCCGGGGTGTCGCTCGGCATCGCCGGCAGCTTCCGGCGCTCGGAGAACCTGCTCCGTCGGCGAGACCTCAATCGTCTGGCGATCGCCACCGGCGAGGATCAGAATCAGCGCCCGATCTATGGCGACCTCGCGCTCCGGGGCGGCGTCCTCGCCTCGGATCCGGCGAGCGACCGGCGCTTCGACGCCTTCGAGTTCGTGTGGGCGCTCGACCCCGACGGGTGGTCCGAGTACGTCGGCGTGAGCCTGTTCATGGACGCGCGTTTCGGCGAGGGCGGCCGGTTCCACGCCGAGTACACCTACTCCGAGACCACCGACAACCTGTTCGGCGCGCGCGCGGGCTTCGCCGAAGCCGAGCTCGTGCCGGACGTCGGCGTGCTCGGCTGGGACGAGGGGATCTCCGACTTCGATGTGCCGCATCGCATGACGCTTTCCGGAAGCGTGCCGCTGCCCGGGGGCGGCTCGATCTCGGGCGTCTACCGCTTCCGGTCGGGCGACGCCTTCACGCCGATGATCGCCGCCGGGCTCGACGCGAACGGCGACGGGTCGGCGTTCAACGACCCGGCCTTCGTGCCGTCGAGCTTCTCCGACGCGGTGCTCGGCGAGTGGAGCTGCCTCGAGACCTCGCGCGGCACCTTCGCAGTTCGGAACGCCTGCCGCGGCGACGCCGTGCACCGCATCGACCTGCGCCTCACCGTCGGGCTCGGCTCGCTGCCGGCTTCGCTCGTGGTCGATGCCCTGAACGTGACCGACGCCGTCGAGGGCGTGCGTGACGATGCGCTGCTGCTCGTCGACGGCGCCGGCGAGCTCGCGCGGAGCGGCGGCACCGTGACGGTGCCCTACACCGTGAATCCCCACTTCGGCGACTACCTGCTACGAACCGACCCCGGACGCATGCTCCGGATCGGCATTCAGTTCGGAGGTGCACGATGACCCGCCCCGCCGTGCGCGGCCTCTTGGCCGCCCTGCTCCCGGTGCTCTGGCTCGGCGTCGCGAGCTGCGACGACACGGGCGACGTCGACCCGCTGGCGATCGACGCCGCCGGCAAGGTGAAGGGACAGCTCTTCCTGGACCTCAACGGCACGGGCCAGGCCGACGGGGGCGATCAGGGCGCCGAGGGCTTCACCCTCTCGCTCGAACAGCCCGCCGGCGGGCGCCACGCGGCGATCGTGACCGATACGGGCGGGCGCGTGGTCTTCGAAGACGTGCCGGTCGGGCGGTGGGTCGTGCGCGTGAACGACGCCGAACTCGGGGATTCGCTCGAGGCCTTCGGGCTCGGGCTGGACGCGTTCGAGCTGCCGTTCGCCGATTCGGTCTCGGTGCTGGCCGGGCTGACCTACAAGACCTACACGCTCGCCGAGGCGCGCACGCTCGCCATCGGCACACCGCTCTTCGCGTACGGCATCGCGCTGAACCAGGTGGGCGGCAGCGTGCGCGAGGTGCACGTGAAGAGCGGCGACGACTACCTGCGGGTGACGGGGTTGCTCGGCGGATTCGCGCAGCCGGGCGACAGCGTGCGGGTGCGCGGGCGCACGAGCCGCGACGCGGGCCAGCCGGTGCTGATCTCGGGGGCGGTCTTCCCGATCCAGGCCACCGGGGTGACTCCCGAGCCGGTGTCGCTCACCACCGCCGAGGCCGACCAGGCACGCGCGGGCGAGCTCGACGCCGCGCTCGTTCAGGTGACGACGGCCGAGATCGTCGAGGTCGAGCTCATGGACGACGACGGCGTGCGGCTCGTGGTCGACGACGGCAGCGGCGAGCTCGAGATCGTGTACCGGGCCTTCCTGAACGTCAGCCCCAACGACTTCCGCCCCGACACGGTGTTCATCGACCGCGCGCGCGGGCTCCTGGTGCCCTACTCGGACGGCGGCGACACGCGGTGGCGCCTGCTGCCCCGGGCGCGAAGCGACGTGCGCACCGAGACGCGGACCTTCCCACCGGCCGCGCCCTCCGAGCCCCTTGTGGTGGGGGCGCCCACCACAGATGTTGCAGCGTCGCAACAATCCACGGCGGGAACGCCGGGGCGCGGTCCTGGACGCTAAGTGCTTGTGTTGGTGTCGCTTGCGATGTCTTTAAGGTTTATTGCAATTCTGGTCCGCGTCTTGCAACTCAGGTGGGCAGCGTGAGCGACTCGAAGCTGGTGATGCCCGAGAAGGGCACGGGAAAGGGGAAGCAGAAGTTCGATGCTTCCCGGGCCTGGGCCCTTCTGGGGTGGGTCGGACTGACCTTCCTGGTCGTGGGCGGAGCAGATTTCGCCCTCACCTGGTACCCGATGGATTTCGGGAACCGCGAATGGGAGTTCGGAACGGTCACCGCCAGCTTCAACGGCTTGCCGATATTGGTTCTGGGGTTGGGGCTGCTGCTCACATCCTCGCTCCTGACCGATCGGCGGTGGCAGACGATCGTCGCGACCGTCGGAGCCTTCGGGCTCCTGTTGTGGGTGCTGGTGGGCGTGGGGCTGTGGCTCGCCACGGTCCCCGTCGCGCTCAGCGCCACGCCGGCCGAAGTCATGACCGGCATGCAGAAGGCGTTGGTGAAGACAGCGGTACAGAGTGTAGCCTACCCGGTCATTCTGGCGTTCCTCGGTTGGCGAGGGGTGCAGGCGATCCGGGGCAACAACGGTTCAGGGAGCGTAGCATGAACAAACTTCGTAACCTCGCGCTGGCGGCGGCCTTTCTGGGGCTGACGGCGGCGCCCGCCCAGGCAGACTTCATGGCGACGAATGTCTGTGGTGGGGGAAACTTCACGACCTGCACGTCGGTCGACCTGAGTAGCGCGACCGTCTCAGGCAACACCGTCATCACCGTGATGGTGACGAATCTCGGCAGTGGCGTCCCGGGAGAGGAGGGCGTTTTCGCCCGCGTGGCGCTGGTGAGCAGCCTCAACGGCCTGCCCAGTGCCACCGCCACGTCGTACCCGACGAATTGGAGTCCGGGCGCCTCCGCCCTCAGCGACTTCGATCCGATCACTGGTGCGAGTGCCGGCGCTCCGCCGACCGGTACCGGCATCCAGCAAGGCGCGTCCGGCACGTTCGTGTTCACCTTTGATGGTGAGTTGAACGCGGACCAGCTCGCATCGCTCGGCGTCGCGATCCATTCGATCAGTGGTGTCGATGGCTGCTCGACGAAGCTGGCGGTGTTCGACGGGAGCGTCGTCAACGGTCAGTGGGACGACGACACGTGTCCCGGACCCACGACCGTGCCCGAGCCCACCTCGGCGATGATTCTGTTGGGCGCCGGCCTGGTCGGGCTGGCTGCATCTCGCCGCCGGAACGGCATCGAGAGCTAAGGGCGTACCAGATTCAGCCCTGA
>CBFGQV010000147.1:0-7013 GCA_965651045.1 uncultured bacterium | reverse complement strand
CCTCGCGGGTACGGCGCTGCTCGGCGACCTCCTCTTGCCGGCCAGTCCCGGCTTCCGGGCCCATTTCGTCCAACTCGCGTCGGTCTACTTCGTGGCGGGGCTGTTCACGTTCGTGGCCGTTGTGGCGGTGCACGACACGGCGCGCCGGTACCGCGACGAGGGTCGCCGCAGGGTGAGCGAGGCCCGCGTCGAGGCCGACGTGGCCGAGGCGCGGCTGGTGGCGCTGCGCGGCCAGTTGCGGCCGGATTTCTTCTTCAACACTCTCAACGCGGCCACGGGGTTGGTCGCCCGGGGAGACGCGCAGCGCAGCGCCGAGGTGCTGGCCGGTCTGGGGCGGCTGCTCCGCTCGTCGCTGACCGTGGAGCCCGGGCGTCCGAGTACGGTGGCCGAGGAGGTGAGCCTCGTGCAGGACTATCTCGCCATTCAACACCTTCGCTTTCCCGATCGTCTGGAGATCGGGCGCCACGACCTCGGTCGGAGCGCGTCGAGGTCCGTGCCGGCCTTTCTGCTGGTCCAGCTCGCCGAGCTGGTCGTCGACGCCGGGCTCCGGCGGGGTGCGCCTTTCATGACGCGCCTCGCGGCGCGGGTGGAGCAGGGCCGTCTGCTTCTGGTGATCGAGCATACGGGTCCCGAGATCGACAGCCCGGCCCTCGCCGACGTGCGGCGGCGGCTCGCGCGCGTCCGGACGGGCGGAACGCTGGAAGAAGGGCCCGGCGCGGTGCGGGTGTCTCTGCCCGAAGCCTTCGCCGAACGGGCCGTGAGGCGGTCGGGTGCCTACGACGAGGAGGAACGATGACGACCGAGGGACTGCTTCGTGTGTTGATCGTCGACGACGAGGAACTCGGGCGCGACGTGCTTCGGCTACGCCTGGAGGCGGTGCCGGACGTGGAGATCATCGGTGAGGCGGCGGACGGGGATCAGGCGGTCGAGAAGATTCTGGGCCTCCGGCCGGATCTGGTCTTTCTCGACGTCCAGATGCCGGGGCGGGACGGGCTCGCCGTGCTCGAGGCGGTCGCCGGCGAGTACCTGCCCGCCACCGTCTTCGTGACCGCCCACGACGACTATGCGATCGAGGCCTTCGAGCACCACGCGCTCGACTACCTGCTGAAACCGGTCACCCCCCGCCGGCTTCTACAGGCCCTCGACCGCGCCAAGCTGCACCGTGTCCGGCAGGAGGTAGCCGACGTGCATGCCCGGGTCGCCACGCTGCTCGACCAGAAGGAGATGCATTCCGCGCGGGGTACGGGCGCCCTGCCGCGCCCCTCGACCGAGGGGGTGCCGAGCGAGTGGCTGCGCCGTATCGTGGTGCGTGACGATGAAGACTACCGCATCGTGAAGGTTGAAGACGTCGACGCGTTCGAGGCGGCCGGCAACTACGTGCGCATCGTTCTGCCCGACCAGAGTTTCCTGGTGCGGGGCACGCTCACCGAGTACGAGCACTCGCTCGATCCCGAGCGCTTCGCACGCGTTCACCGCAGCACGATCGTCCAGGTCGACCGCATCGACCGGGTGACGCCCCAGCTTCACGGAGACTTCGTGGTGACCCTCGAGTCGGGCAAGCAGTATCGCATGAGCCGGTCGTACCGAGATCGCGTCCTGCCGTGAGACTCGGTGGACTCATCGTCCTGATCTGCCTCGTCCTGGGGCTGATCGAGACCGCCCAGGTGCGCTTCGGCGGGGGCGAGGTGGTCGAGCGCTCGTGGTGGCTCGCGACCCTGCGCGTCATGCCGAGCTGGGTCCTGCTCGTGCTCGTGAGCCCGCTGGCGGTGGTGGCGGCCGACCGATGGCCGGTGCGGGGCGTGCGGTGGGGCAGGGCGCTGGCGATTCACCTCGCGCTCTCGGTCCCGTTCGCTTTGCTGCACCTGCTGCTCACGACCGCATGGGGCGTGGTGCGTCCCGGGGCCTCCGGCATCGGGTTCGCTGCGGGGCTGGGGTGGCTGGTCTCGCGCTATCTGGCGTACGGCATGCTCTCGTACGGGGCCCTGGTGGGCGTGGTCCATGCGTTCCGCTATCACCGCGAGGCGAGCGCGGTCCGGCGCGACGCCGACGCGCTGGTGGAGCAGCTCGAATCGGCCCGCCGCAAAGCCCTCGAGGGCAAGCTCCACCCGCATTTCGTGTTCAACACGCTGAATGCCATCACCGGGCTCGCCTCGCGCGGCGACCAGTCGGCCGTGGTACGAACGCTCGAGGCCTTCAGCGAACTGCTTCAGGCCACGTTGAACGACCGACCGCTCGAGCCCGTGCCCCTCGGCGAAGAGCTCGAGCTGCTCGAACGCTATCTCGACATTCAGAAGGTGCGGTTCGGCGATCGCCTGGAAGTCGTGTGGGAGGTCCAGGAGGCCGCACGCGCCGAGCTCGTGCCGGGCCTGATTCTCCAGCCGTTGGTCGAGAACGCGATCACGCACGGCGTCGGCCGTCACCGCGGGGGCGGGACCGTCACGGTACGAGCCGCCCTGAGCGCCCTCGTGCTGACCCTCGAGGTCGAAGACACCGGAGCGGGGGTGGGCGCCGCGCACCTCGGAAACCAGCCACGCGCGGGCCACGGTATCGGCCTCGACTCCACCCGAGCGCGTCTGGCCTCGCGCTTCGGTGAGCGCGCGGTGTTGGAACTCGAGCCGCGCGACGGGGGAGGCACGGTCGCGACCGTGCGGCTCCCCCGTGGCGGCTGATCTCACCCGCCGAACCAGAACGACGCCTTCACTACGAAGACGTTCTCGGCGTTCGTGCCGAAGAGCGCGTCGAGATCGCGGCCCAGCTCGTACTCGCCGTTGGTGACCCGATCGGCCCGCCGCTGCTGCCACACGAAGAACAGCGCCGACCCGGGGCGGTATTCCCAGCGAACCACGGCGTTGCCCCGCAGGGCCCGCAGGTTGAAGTCGGGTGCGAGGGTGAGGGCGGGCGGCCCTGCGTCCGGGCCGTCGGGGTCGAGGACGACGCGGTCGCCGTCGCGCGTGAGAGTGCCCGCGTCGTCGCCGTAGAACCGCCAGTCCCACGCCCCCGGTCGCGCGAGTTCCTTGAACTCGGTGAACCGCCCCGAGCCGATCAGCGGCTGCACGAAGAGCTGAAGCGAAAGGGTGGGTGAGAAGGTCCAATCGGCCCGCGCCGTGAGCGACGTCGTCGTCTGCTCGATGGTGCCGAAGAGGTAGCGCCGGCCGAAGGTCGCGTCGAAGTCGGCGTCGGCGAAGGAGCCGAGGAACTGTGCCTGCTCGGTCTGGAGCGCGAGGCTCGGCTGGAGCGAGAGCGAGAGGCTGGGCACGGGTCGCACGCTCAGGCTCGCCGAGAGGTTGGTGCCTCGACTCTCGCGGTCGTCTCGCCGGACCGAGAACGAAACGTTGCTCTGCCACGACCGCCGAGGGTCGGTGCCGAGGCTGGTCGCCACGGTCCACTGGCCGGGATTGAAGCCGAGGGGGCCGCCGCGCGTCAGCTGATCGTCCAGCGCGTCCAGCGCGCGGAAGATGCGCAGGCTGCCCTGGTAGAAGTTCGAGAACTGCATGATCGAGCCCACCGAGAGGCTCGTGCCGACGTGATCGCCGTCGTAGTTCCAGACACGCGCGGCGGTGCCGTCGATGCGGAAGTTCCGGTAGAAGGCGCCCGGCCGGGTCTCGCGGTACGTGAGCAGGCCCGAAATCTGGGTCTGGTCGGACCGATTGTCGAAGCCCAGATCGTTGACCTCCCACCCGGGGCTCTTGGTCCACGCCACGACCGAGCCGAGCCAGTGCTGCCCGCCCGTTCGTCCTACGCCGGCCCCGGCCGTGTACCCGCCGAGCGAGGTCCGGGTCGGGTCGAGGTCGACGTGGCCGGCGTCGGGCCGCTGGTAGTACCGGGCGCTGGAGCGCTGCGTCCGAGCCAGCGCCTCCGCGCTCCCGCTCACGCGGCTCGCCGCGACGAAGCCGTTCACGAACCAGGTGCGGCGGTCCCAGGTGTGCGTGAAGTCGACGCCGCCGACCGTCGCCTGTCCGTGCAGCATGCCCTCGAGCGGTGATGCCCCCCCGAACGACCGGGTCGCCGAGGTCGCGAGGAATCCGATCGAACTGTCGCCCTCGCCGAAGTCGCGACGTGCGCGCGCGGCGAAGTAGTTGGCGCGCGGTTCGACGTCGGCGACCCGCTCGGCGCCTTCGGCGTCGATGAAGCGCCCCTCTTCGCGCGCCGTGAGCGCGTCGAGCACACCGACGGTCCACCCCGCGATGCGCCCGCTCACCTTGGCGGCGCCCAGGATCGTGGTCTGAGCCGGCTGGTCGACGTACTCGACGCCCGGACCCCCGACGCTGGCCGAGGGCGCGCGCCCGATGCGCCGCGAGTAGAAGAGGTTGTTGGACAGTTGGTTGAGGTCGGCACCCGTGTCGCCGAACCGGAACGCGTCGGCACCCTCGACGAAGAACGGTCGCCGCTCGGGAAAGAACGTCTCGAAGGCCGAGAGGTTCACCACCGCCGGGTCGAGCTCCACCTGTCCGAAGTCCGGATTCACGGTGGCATCGAGCGTCAACTCACTGGTGAGGCCGAGCTTCGCGTCGAGACCCACCTGGATCGACCGGTCCAGGGCGTCGTGGAAGGGATCCCCCTCGGGAAAGTTGAGGTCCTCGGCCTTGCTGAGCACGTACGGAAGCACTTCGAGTCGGCTCGGTTCCTGAACGCTCGACATGCCGGTGAGATGCCCGTAGCGGTCGACCCCCGAGGTCTCGGTGCGGGGGATCAGCGCGAAGTAGCTGAACTCGAACTTCCGATGAATGCCCCGGATGATCTGGAGGCCCCAGGTGTCGTTGCCCGCCTCGAAGCGGATCTGCGAAAAGGGGATTCGCATCTCGGCGGTCCACCCCTCGTCGTCGACGGTCGTGCGCGACTCCCACACAGGGTCCCACGACATGTCGATGTTCTGCGGGCCGTCGGCGAAGGAGTCCATCACCGACCCGGACGGGGTGGCGCGGAAGAGGTACGCCGTGAGATGGTCGTGGTTGGCGTCGAGGTTCACCTGGATGAAGTCGCTCGCCCCGGCGTTGTCGCGCCGTGCGAGCTGCGACCGGATCAGGTGCGGTTCGGCGTCGTGCATGCGCGCGCCGACGTAGAGCGCGTCGTCGCCGACCAGAATACGCACTTCGGTGCGTTCCGACGCCGGTTCACCCTCGTCGGGGTCGCGCTGGTAGAACTCCGTGAAGACCCGGGCGCCCTGCCAGGCCGCCTCGTCGAGCCGCCCGTCGACGCGGACCGGACCGGCGAGCGGCTCGGCGTGCAGCGTGGGCGCCGGCGGTGCGGGGCTGGCTTCGGCGGCGCCGGGTCCGCCGGTCTGGGCCGCGAGGGGTGCCACCGCGGCGAGCCAGACCGCAGCGGTCAGCGCTGCCGGGCGCGCGATCATTCCCATCGTCATGTCGTCCTCCTCGTCACGTGAACGCGCCGAAGCGCGGAGTTTCCGATGGTGGCACGATGCCATGTCACCCGCGCCGCGCCGTTCGTCCTGGTACGAAGCGCGCCGGCGAGGGACGGGCGGCGCTCAGCCAGGGGGGAGCCCCTGGAACGCGGGCCGACGGATTCCTCTCAGGCACGCGGTGTCGAGGAGTGCCTCGCCGCGTGACGCGATGAAGTCGGCGACGAGCTGGTCGACGCACGGATGCGGCGTGATGTGCGCGCCGTCGGGGATCGTCAGGTGCGTGGCGCGGGGAAGCGACGCGGCGACTTGGTCGGCGAAGCGCCGGGGGGTCGCGGGGTCGACGCCCCCCGACACGAGGAGCGCGGGCAGGTCGACCGTCACCGGATCGTGGAAGCCCGGCGGAATCGTGCCGCGGGGCCATCGCTCGCACTGCTCGAGCACGCCGTCGACCATGGTGCGGCCCAGGTAGGTGCCGGCGGTCTCGGCGTCGAGGTCGCGGGTGGCGAAGTAGGGCGCGTTCTCGGTGCAGGTCACGGTCATCTGCAGGCCGAAATGGATGCCCTGCACCAGCGCGTCGACGATCTGCTGGTAGAAGGCGGTGAGCAGCTGGTGCTCGCCGCGCTCGACCTGATCGATCAGGGCCGGCAGCAGCACCGAGGACTGGGTGTTGAAGAGGAGCAGGTGCGTGATGTAGGCCAGCGCCTCGGGCTCGAGCGGCACGTCGACCGAGGTGCCGGGCACCCGAACGGCGGGCGGGGCGTCGGCCAGACGCGCCATGAGGGCCGGAAACCGTTCGTCGAGATCGGGAAATGCCCTCGAGCATCCGGCGTCGCGGTCACAGGTCGCGAAGAGCGCGTCGAGCGCGTCCTGGCTTCCGCGTGCGGCGGGCAGCGGGTTCAGGAAGGACGTCGACGCGACACCCTCCATGACCAGCACACCTACGCTCTCCGGATACGCACGCACGAAGACCTGCGCCGCCTTCGTACCGTACGAGCCTCCGACCACGTCGATCGGCCCGTGCCCGAGTTGCCGCCGGACCGCCTCGAGATCGTGCGCGAAGTCGAGGGTGGTGTAGAGCCGGACGTCGGCGCGGGTGCCGAGCTCGTCGAGGCACGCCGCCAGCTCGTCGTCGGTGTAGTGGGGGCCGAAGAACCGGGTGGGGTCGGCGGGGGCGCCGCTTCGACAGGTCAACGGGTTCGAGCCTCCGGTACCCCGCTGGTCCACCAGCACGAAGTCGCGATCGGGAAGCCGCGCCCCGAACCGCTGCACGAGCAGACCCTCGAGGTCGGCGACGGCCTGCCCGGGGCCGCCGGCGAGAAAGTAGACGGGGGCTCCGGTGCCGCCGTCCGGCGCGGCCAACACCTTGACCGCGAGACCGATCGTGCGGCCCCCGGGTTCGCCGTGGTCCTCCGGAACCTCGAGCACGCCGCACCACGCGGTGCCGCGCGGCGACGAGCAGCCCTCGAAGCCCTGCGGCGGGTCCTGGGCCGCCACGGGGTCGGAGCACGAGAGGGTGGTCGCGAGGCAGGGCGCCAGGAGCAGTCGTCGCGTCAGGGTCGTCATCGTGGTGGTCGCTGGGGTATCGTTCGATCGCCGGGGGGGATCGCCATGTCGCCGCCACGATGCGGCGCGGGCCCGCGGAGCGGGGCGGCGC
>CBFGQV010000146.1:0-7046 GCA_965651045.1 uncultured bacterium | reverse complement strand
CGGCGACACCGTACGCGAGGAACGCCATCTTCAGCGGGCAGTTCCCGGACGAGATTGCGAAGCAGCGCCCCGGCTGGTGGGACCGCTCCGACGACGAAGGCTCGCTCAACGCCTTCGAAGACGAGCTGCTGATCGCGCAGCTCCACAGGCTCACGGGTCGTGACGTGCCGGTGCACTACGACAAGATCTTCTCGGATCGCGACGCCGAGGGAGTGCGCGCGCGCGTGCGCTCGGCGCTGAAGACGCCGGGAAGCGTGCTCGCGCTCGTCTTCAATTTCGTCGACCTCATGACCCACGGACGCTCCGAGTCGCCGATCCTGATGGAAGTTGCGAAAGACGAGGCGGCGCTCCGCGACCTGACCCGGTCCTGGTTCGAGCGGTCGACCGCGTTCGAGGTGCTACGCGAGGCGGCCGCCGCGGGGCACCGGGTGGTGCTGACCACGGACCATGGGTCGATTCTCTGCCAACGCCCGACGACGGTCTTCGCGCGGCGAGACGCGACCTCCAACCTGCGCTACAAGTTCGGCGTCGATCTCCGGGCGGAGGTGGAGGGACACGTGCTCACGACGCGTGACGAGGCCGATCTGCACTTCCCCCAGGGTCGGCTGGGTACGACCTACCTGCTCGCGCTCGACGACTACTTCTTCGTGTATCCGACGAAGCTGCGCGAGTACCAGGCCAAGTACCGCAACTCGTTTCTGCACGGAGGCATCTCGCCGGAAGAGATGATCGTGCCGGTCGCGCGCCTCACGCCCCGACCGCGCTGAGGCCGACGTGAGGGTCTACCTGCGGGTTCTCGGCTACCTGCGTCCGCACTTCGGCGCGTTCCTCTGGGCGGTTCTGGCGACGCTCGCGTTCGCTGCGCTCGACGCCTTCGCCTACGTACTCCTGATTCCGTTCGTCGACGCCATCTTCGGCGCCGAAGACGGCGCCGCGGCGGCGGAGGCGGGTGGGGCAGGTGCACCGGCCGACCCGGGCCTCATGGACCGGATTCTCGACGCGACGGTCTACCGGGTCGTCGACGTCGGAGGCGATCCGTTGAGCGCGGTGCAGGGCATCATCGTGCTGATTCTCATCGTCTTCACCCTCAAGAACGCGTTCGACTTCTTGCGCGCCTATCTCGTGGCGCGGGTCGAACAGGGGGTGACGAGGGATCTGCGAAACGAGGTCTACGACCACCTGCTCGAGCTCGACCTCGCGTTCTTCGGCCGGACCCGCATGGGGCAGATCGTCTCGCGGCTCACGCACGACGTCGAGCAGCTTCGGTCGCTCCTCACCCGCGAACTCGCGAAGATCCTCTCGTCGGTGTTCGAGTTCGCCGCCGCGGTCACGTTCATGATGGCGATTTCGTGGAAGCTCACCCTCGCGGCCTTCATCGTGATTCCTGGCACCATGGGCGTGTGGGGCCCGCTGGTGCGCAAGCTTCGCCGGGGTGACCGGCGAGTGCTCGATCTCGCGGGCGAGGTGAACGCGCACATTCAGGAGACCCTGTCGGGCATTCGCCTGGTGAAGTCTTCGGGGGCCGAGCACCTCGAGCGCGAGCGCTTTCGGGGCCTCACCGGCGGGTACTTCCGAACCTTCGTGCGAACGGAACGCTGGCGGGCCCTCGCGGGGCCGCTCACCGAGATGCTCGCCGCGGTCGGTACGGTGGTCATTCTCTGGTATGGGGCGCGGCTCGTCGTGGTCGACGGTGACCTCACCGGCGCCCAGTTCGTGGGATTCCTGGGGTTGAGCCTCAAGCTGTACGCCCCGGTGAAGTACGCCGCCAAGTTTCCCGCGCTCGTGCAGCCCGGACTCGTCGGCGCCGAACGGGTCTTCGAGTTCCTGGACGCCCCGGTCGAGATCCGCGACCGCGAGGGCGCGGGGCCCTTTCCGGGGCTGGAGCACGCGATCCGCTTCGAGGGTGTCTCGTTCGCCTATCGACCCGGCGAGCCGGTCTTGAGCGACATCGACCTCGAGGTGCCGAAGGGTTCGGTCGTGGCGCTCGTGGGGCCGTCGGGGGCGGGCAAGTCGACGCTGGTCGATCTGCTCGGCCGATTCTTCGAGGTGACGGGTGGACGGATCACGATCGACGGGGTGGACGTGCGTGACATTTCGATACGCGAACTCCGCAACGCGCTCGGCGTGGTCTCGCAGGAGACGGTGCTCTTCCACGACACCGTGCGCGCGAACATCGCCTACGGCCGCCCCGACGCGACCGACGAGCAGATCGAGCGGGCGGCGCGGGCGGCGAACGCCCACGAGTTCATCGGCGCCATGCCGGGGGGATACGAGACGGTGGTCGGAGAGCGCGGCACACAGCTCTCGGGCGGACAGCGCCAGCGCATCGCGATCGCTCGGGCGCTGCTCCGCGACCCGCCGATCCTGATCTTCGACGAGGCCACCAGCGCGCTCGACACCGAATCGGAGCGGTTGGTGCAGGATGCGATCGAGCGCCTGCTGGCGGGCCGGACCGTCTTCGTGATCGCCCATCGGCTGTCGACCGTCCAGCGCGCCGACCAGATCGTTGTGGTCGAGAAGGGCCGCATCGCCGAGCGCGGCCGGCATCAGGAGCTGCTCGAGGCGGGCGGCGCCTATCGGCGACTTCACGAACTGCAGTTTCGCGATTCGCCGCACGAGGAATGACCCGCGTACGGTTTCGCCACCGCGTCGAGTACGGTGCGTTCCGACTCCTGCGTGCCCTCCTGACGGTGTTGCCGGAGGCGGTGGCGCTGGGCTTCGGCGAGGCGCTCGGATGGGTTGCCGGGACGATGGTACGCGTGCGTCGGCAGGTGGTGGACGAGAACCTGCGAACAGCGTTTCCGGATCGTAGCCCCGCCTGGCGCCGCCAGGTGGCCTCCGCCTCGTACCGCCATCTCGGTCGGGAGGCGGTGGCGACCTTCCGCCTGGGCGCGGCCACGCCCGAACGCGTGCGCGTTGCGACGACGGTCGAGGGCCTGGACGCGCTCGAGCGGGCCCGCGCCAAGGGCCATGGCGCGTTGGTGGTGACCGGCCATCTGGGTAACTGGGAGATCGGCGGGGCGGCGCTCGCGGTCCGGGGCGTTCCGGTCGATGCCGTCGCGCTCGTCCAGGCGAACCGCCTCTTCGACCGCGACCTGGTCGAGACCCGCGGCCGGCTCGGCATGTCGGTCATCACACGGGGCGACGCGGCGCGCGAGGTCGTGCGGTCGCTCCGAAAGGGGCGCGTCCCGGCGCTCGTCGCCGACCAGAATGCCCGCGGTGCGGGTCTGTTCGTGGACTTCTTCGGCCGTCCGGCCTCGACCTTCCGGGGCCCGGCGCTCTTCGCGCGGAAGACGGGCGCCCGGCTCTTTGTCGGGGTCGCGCTCCGCACCTCGCGTCACCCCCAGCGTTACCGGGTCGTTCTGGAAGAGGTGGGGCTCGAGCCGACCGACGACGTCGAAGCCGACGTGCGCGCGCTGACGGCTGCCCACACCGAGGTTCTGGAGCGGTGGGTCCGGGTCGCACCCGGACAGTACTTCTGGCAGCACAAACGCTGGAAGACGCGGCCACCGGGCGAGTGAGCAGGAACCGCCCGGCCCGGCTCATCGTATAAGCGAACGAGGCCCCCGACGGCCTCTCGACGACCCATCCCTTCCCGCACGGGCGAGTTCGTGATCTACATCTGCGTCCCGATTCGAGACGAGGCCTCCACGCTCGGGCCCCTGCTCTGGAAGCTCCGGAAGGTCTTCACCGACCCGGAGTTCCGGTGCGATTTCCACGTGGTGGTCCTGGACGACGCGTCGGGTGACGAGAGTTCCGAGGTGCTCGAGCGGTACCGTGACCATCTTCCGATCACGGCCCTGCGCTCGGACGAGCCCCTGGGCTATGGCCGGGCGGTGGATCGTCTGCTCCGCCACGTGGTGGACGCGAGCAGCTACCCGAAGCGTGACGCGGCGGTGGTTCTCCAAGGTGACTTCACCGAGGATCCCGCGAGCCTGGTCGACCTCGTGAAGACCTTCGAGGGTGGGGCCGATATCGTGGCGGGTGCGCGCCCTGCGCCGGGTGCCGCCGAGCCCCGGAACCTCCGCTGGGCCGTCCGGGCCGCTCCCTGGGTGCTGGGCCGAGCCTATCGCAGCGCACCGGTGGCCGACCCGATCGGGGGCCTGCGCGCGTATCGGGTGGTGGTGCTCAAGAAGGCGCTTCGTTCGAGCGATCCGCTCTGCGCCGCTCCGGAAGGCTGGGCCGCGAACGTGGAGCTCCTTGCCCGAACCGCACCGCACGCGCGCCGAGTCGAGAACGCCGAGGTGCCGACCAACCCCGAGCGCAGGGTGCGCCCCTCGCGTTTCCGCGCGGTACCCATGCTCCGTGCCCTCGCCAAGCTGCGGGGCGCGCGCTACGAAGGCGCCGACGACGGCGAGGCGGCGTGATGCCGGCGCGCACCGGCCTGAAGGGCGCACTCGCTGCGACGCTCCTGTTCGGGGTCGGCGCGGCGTCGGCACACGCGCAGGCGCAGGCTCGGCCGCCGCTCACCGTGCCCACCGAACTCGACGCCGTGGCGGGACGTGCCATGCCCGTGCCCTTCGCACCCGGTGAACGGCTCACCTACAAGGTCAAACTCGGGGTCTTCACCGTCGGTGAGGGCCACATGAGCGTGCACAACGTCGAAGACGTGCGCGGCGTGCCCTCATACCACGTCAGCATGGACCTCGACGGCAGCGCCATGTTCGGCACGGTGAAGGTCCGCGACCGCTTCCACTCCTGGATGGACGTGCGCGACCTGACCTCGAGGCGGTTCATCAAGGACATTCACGAGGTCAACTACAAGAGCTTCCGCTCGTACGAGATCTTCCCGGAAGAGCGGCGCTGGGAGCGCAACGACAACGACGAAGAGGGCGTCTCGCTGAGCGACGATCCCCTCGACGAGATCGCGTTCGTCTACTTCGTGCGCACGCTTCCGCTCGAGGTGGGCGAAACCTACACCTACAATCGGTACTTCAAGGACGACGGCAACCCGGTCGTGCTCAAGGTGCTCAGGAAGGAGACCCGCGAGGTCGACGCCGGCACCTTCGAGACGATCGTGGTCCAGCCGATCATTCAGACGTCGGGGCTGTTCAGCGAGGGCGGCAAGGCCGAACTGTATTTCACCGACGACGAGCACCGCCATCTCGTCTACCTGCGTTCCGAGATTCCGGTCGTGGGCTCGATCTCGCTGCATCTCAAGTCGATCGAGAACGACTGGGTGCCCCCGCCACCGGCGGGCGGGCCGTAGCAGGTCGGGCCTCGGTCGATTCCCGGGCCCGGGCGCTCGGGCTATCTTCCGCCGATGAGTCTTTCCCTGCGCAAGTTGCGGCTGAAGTCCGTGTGGCTTCTGCTGATTCCGTTTCTGTGGTTTGCCCGCCCGACCCCTGCGTCGATGTCCGTCGGACTCGGCCTGGCGCTGGTCGGGCTGTCGGTCCGGGCCCTCGCAGCGGGACACATTCGAAAGGATCGGCAACTTGCCACGAGCGGCCCGTACGCGCATACGCGCAATCCCCTCTATCTCGGCACCCTCATTCTGGGCGTGGGGGTCACGGTGGCGGGGGGCGAGCCGGTCTTCATCGCGGTCTTTCTGCTCTTCTTCGCGCTCGTCTACACGCGTACCATGAAGTCCGAGGCCCGCTTCCTCGAGCAGGAGTTCGGCGACGCGTACCGCGCGTATGCGCGGCACGTGCCGGTGCTGCTGCCGCGGCTCACGCCCTGGCGTCCCGGGGGCCGCGAGCGCGGGGGTTTCTCTGCCGATCAGTACCGTCGCAACCGCGAGTACGAGGCGCTTCTCGGCGCGCTCGCGGGGTTCGTGCTCCTCATGATCCGGATGTACTGGCCATGAACTGTCTACGTGGGTTTCTGACGACCCTTCCGGGGTGGCTGCTTCTTTCGGCGGCGTCGCTGGCGGGTCAGGCACACGACCACGCGGCGCACGCGAGCCCGTATCAGGGGCTCGAAGCTCGCGAGATCAAGGCCCTCGACGCGGAACGTGTGCGGGGCCTTCTCGAGGGCGAGGGGCTCGGACTGGCTCTCGCCGCCGAACTCAACGGGTGGCCCGGGCCCCGGCACGTGCTGGACATGGGCGCAGAACTCGGCCTGACCGACGATCAGCGCGCCGCTGTGGAGCGCGTCAGAGAGGCGATGGCGGCGCGTGCGCGCGAGCTCGGTGCCGCGATCGTCGAACTCGAGAAGACGCTCGACCGGAGGTTCGCCCACGACCACATCAACCCCGAGGTCCTTGCCGAACTCACCGGCGAGATCGCCCGTCTCGAGGGGGAGCTGCGCGGGGTCCACCTCGCCGCGCACCTCGAAACGCGGGCCCTGCTCGAGCCGTCTCAGATCGAGACGTACAACCGGCTGCGGGGCTACGAGGTTCGGCCGGGCACGTAGCGTTCGAGCGCGAGTTCGACCTTCTCCAGCACCCCTTCGACCGTGACGCGCTTCATGCCGTCACGGTACTCCGGCGTGACCGGATACGCCTCACCGGGAAAGGCGGCATAGCCGTCGACCACGAGGTCCTGGTACTTCCGCCACGGGCCGGTCCGCTTGGGGTTCGTGTAGCCGTAGAGGCCGACGACCGGGGTCTCGAGCGCCCGGGCGATGTGGAGCGGTCCCGTGTCGGGGCTGATCACGAGCGCGCTGCCTTCGAGGATGCCCACAAGCCGACGCAGGTCGTCGCCCAGCGCGTTCACCACCGTCGTGGCGCGCGTATGTTCGAGAATGTCGCGAGCCATCGCCGCCTCGACGGGCGACGGCCCGCCGACAAGAACCGGTCGCAGGCCATGGTCGCCCTCGAGCACCTCGGCGACCCGCGCGTACCCCTCGGCCGTCCAGTTCTTCTGTCGCTTGCTGGTGCCCACCACGAGCGCGCACACCGGTCGATCCATCGCGTCGAAGAAGCGGCCCTGTGCCCGCCGCTCCTCGTCGTCGAGCGTGATGCCCCAGCGTACCGGGTGCGGGTCGATGCCCAGGTGTTCGACGAACTCGAGGTACTGGTCCTGGACGTGCCGCTGGCCTCGCGGGGGGATTCGCTCGTTGGTGAAGACCCAGTTCAGGTCGCGCGCGCGTTCGCGGTCGAAGCC
>CBFGQV010000145.1:0-7091 GCA_965651045.1 uncultured bacterium | reverse complement strand
GCCCGCGACCGCCGCCGCACCCGCGGGCATCTCGATCGGCAGCGCCGCCGAACTCGACGAGGCCATGAACCGGGCATGGGCGGCGGCGCGCGAGATCGATCCGTCGACCGCCACCGGTGAGCTGCTGCAGGCGTACGGCCTCACGCTGGGCGCGCTCGGTCTGGTGACCGGCCCGCAGGGCGCGGCGGTGACGGCGGCGCTCGGCTCGGCGCTCTGGGCGTACCAGACCTACCTCGAAGGCCAGGCGAGCCTGCTGCCCCGGCACTTCGTCGACGGCAGCCTGTCGTTCGACCTCGACATTCCGGTCTTCGAAGAGGACCGTCCCGGCCCGGCCACCTGGTCCAACGTGCGCGTGAGCGCCCGGAGCGAAGGATGGAAGCTCGACAAGGTGATCGTCGACTTCCTGCTGAACCTCGCGGGTAGCGCCGACGCGTACGCGGGCTGGGTGAAGCAGCTCGACGACGCCACCGAGAGCTTCGTGCGTTCCGCCACCGGGTGGCTCTTCACCACCCAGATCGGCAAGCTGCCGGTGGGGCAGAGTGGCTTCGTGGAGATCCCCCCGGAGACGTGGGCCGATATCGACGTGAGCGGCGAGCCGTGGTCCGAAGGCCGGCTCGCGAGCGGCGACGCGGTCTGGATCACGAGCGCCACGACGCTCGATCCGCTGCGGCCCGGCGAAGCGCTCCTGACCGTCGAGACCGCGATCTCGCACTTCGGCGACGCGACGCCCGCCTTCGCGCGCGAAGTCGTCACCGTGCAGGCCATCGAAATCGACATCGAGGCGAGTGCCACCTCGGTGCAGCCGGGCGAGATCGTCGACCTCGACATCACCGTGCTGGGCGCGCTCGACGCGGGACTCGAGTGGACGCTGTCGGCGGGCGCGTCGTGGGTGTCGGGGCCGACCGAGGTGGGCGACGGCGTGTGGACCGCCCAGATCCAGACGCCCAACGCGACCGAGCAGTTCCCCGTGCAGGCGACCTTCACCTCGACCGCCACCGGCGGCGCCCGCGACACGCCCGGGGCCCCGGAGCGGGCCGCGACGGTACGCATCTTGAGCGTGCACGTCATCGTCGATCCGCCGAGCGCGATCCTGGCCGAGGGTGAGAGCCAGCAGTTCCAGGCCATCGTCCTGGGCACGGACAACGACGAAGTCACCTGGAGCGCCTTCGACCCGAATGGCGCGCCGGCCGCGATCGGCGCGAACGGACTCTTCACGGCGCCCGCCGAGCAGGGCAGCTACCTGGTCGTCGCCACCAGCGTCGCCGACCCGACCGCCGAGGGCTACGCCAACGTCACCGTCGTGGGCGAGTGCTCGTGGACGCTCACGATCGACGGCATCTACGGCGGAAGCTGGTCGGGTGCCATCGCGACGCACGTCTACCCGGGGCAGTTCGTGCCGGGCCCGTTCATCATGACGTTCGTCCAGAGCGACGAGTCGGACCTGCTCGGCATCTTCCAGGCCGAGGGGCCCGGCCAGGGCACCGCGTCGGGATCGTGGTCCGGATCGATGGGCTTTTCGCCCGGCGTGGGCACCCAATGGACCGCCGTCGAGTCCGACGATCCGCCGTCCAGCGCGACCCTCACCGTGACGTCGAACGACGGGCGGGCGGTCACGGGCACAGTGACGGGCCAGGCGTTCACGCCGGTCGCGGGCAAGGTCTACACCGCCGGCTTCACCCTGACCTTCCGGAGCCTGAACGACACGGGTGAGGGGGCGTGCATGTAGCCTGGGGGCGGGCGGGGCGGCGGGGCGGACGGCGCAGCGCGCCGCATCTTGTAGGGTTTCCCGGTCGGCTGCGGCGCGCGAGCTAGCGGCTGCTCAGCGTATCCAGCCCGATGGCCTGCCAGGTCGACGGGTCGCCCATGCCCCAGATCGTCGCCAGGGCGAGGACGGCGCTGGACTCCACGCGGTCGTCGCCGTCGAGGCTCGGAAGCGCGCCTTCGTAGCGCTCGACCAGCTCCAGGTTGGCCGGCGGCACGGCCTCGGCGGATCGCGCCCCCGCCCGCGCGTCGGCCGCCCGGGAGAGCTGAATGCCGGTCCACACGTACTCGCCGAGCGACATTTCATGAGCGTTCAGCGCCTCGACCAGCACCACTCTCGAGCGCACGAAGCCACCGACGGCCCGCGCGCCGGATGCCAGGTCGCGCAGGCCGCCGATCGCGGTCCGCTCGCCCGATAAGGCGGCCGCTCGAATCTGCTCGAGGTCTTCCGTCCACTCGCGCATCTCCTGCCAGGCGTCGGCCGTGACGGCGAGGTAGCGCTCCGCGCGCGCCTCACCGACCACGCCGTCTTCGGGGGGCTCGAACGGGTGCTCGGCCTCGACCCGCCTGAGCATGTCGGTCGCCCGCTGCTGCTCTTCGACGTTCGACATGAGGCCGTCGGCGCCCCGCCAGAGGCCGACTCCGAGCACTCCGACCGCTACGGCCATGCCGACGAAGCCCACCACGGTGAGCCCCAGGCAGGAGAAGAGAACCTTGGCGCCCCTGGTCACGGGGCCGACGACCCGGACGACACCGAGGCATCACCCGTCTCGGCCGCGAGGCGACGCACGTGCGGCCCGAGGCCCGGCAGTTCCCAACGCTTGCCCTGATAGGCCTGGAACATGAGCCAGAGCCAGAGCGCGAATCCCCCGACGGCCATGCCGAGACTGAGCAGAATGCTCGCGATCCACCCGAGAATCGGAATGAACCCGAGCACGGTGCTGACCACCATCAGCACCACCGAGAGCGCGACCCACACGAGGGTGACGCCGAGGCACTGCACGGCGTGGAACCGGACGAAGTCGCGCGGCCGATCGAGAATGAAGAAGGCGATGCCCGTGATCGGCCCGAGCGCGTAGCTCAGCGCTCCGGCGACGTTCTCGGGAAGGCCCGACCCGCCGGCCTGGGGTGTCGAGGGGTTGGGCGCCGGGGCGCCGGACGTGGGCGTCTCGTGTGCGTCTGTCATCGGACCTCTCGGTGGGGCGTGAAGGGAATCTGCCCCTTGGAAGCGTAAAACCGAGACGGAGTCCGCCATATGACCCCGTGACGCCTACCCCGCCGCCTGCACCTCGATGTCGAAGGTCTGCGGCGCCGAGCCGCACGACACCTCTTGCGACTGCGACAGCAGCATGCTGTTGAACGGCGTGTAGCCGTCGGCCTCGACTTCGTAGCGCACGTCGACGGTGTCGGTCGCCTCGCAGCCCTCTGGCGCCTCGAGGTGGAGCTCGAACTCGCCCGCGGCGTCGGTCGTCGCCTCGACCCACTGCGGGTCCTGGGCCTCGAGCACGAGCGCAAACCGGACCTCGGCCCCGGCCACCACGGTCGCGGGCGCGCCCTGTTCGGTGACGGTGCCGTCGACGGTCAACAGCGTCGGCACATCGAGTGGATCGTTGTCGCAGCCGACGACGGCCGTCAGCACGAACGCGGGCACCAGCAGTCGAACGAAGGCTTTTCGCATGGGGGGATCTCCGGGTTGCGTGAGTAGGCCCGCAGGCGGGCGTCTCTACATGGAACGACCGAGAGGCGGTGATGTGCCACCGCCGGCGGGGAAGCGCCCAGCCCTATGGCGTCCGAATGCGCGCCCTCATGCCCGGCCACGCGACCCGCGTGAAGTGCGTGAGATTCCAGGTGTAGACCGTCTCGGCCTGCGCACGCTCGGCGCACTTGAGAATCAGGGCGTCGTAGACCTGACCGCTGCGCGCTCCGGCCTCGGCGACGTGTCGCAGCACCCACCGATAATCGTCGACGTCGAGCGCGACGGGCGTGAAAACGCGCGCGGCCTGCTCGACCGCGGCGAGCACGTCGTCGAGCCGCCGCATCTTCGGGGCCGGCACGCCCGAGAGCGTCGCGTAGAGCTCGGCCAGCGAGTGCGCCGCCAGATACGCATGCGAAGGCGCAGCTGTCGCGACCACCGCGAGCGAGCGCTCGTGGTGCTGGTGCGCTCGGTCGGAGGCGGCGAAGAGCACCGTCGTGTCGCAGAAGAAGCTCACTCGCGGACCTGCCGATGCCGCCGCTCGCGCTCCTTCTCGACCGCCTCCACCGGATCGACCGACGCCTCGTCGCCCGAGTTGAAGACGACCCAGCCGCTGGCGTGGCGTTCGGCTGGAATGTCTTCGGCCTGCGGGCGCAGAAGAATGCCCTCCGAAGACTCGCGAACCTCGAGCCTGTGGCTGCCCTCGTCCAGGCCGTACCGCGCGCGGATCGAACGGGGAATCACCACCCGGCCAGCCTGATCCATTTTTACGGTTTCACTCATGCCATGAATGTGGCATCTGCTTCGTGCCCGTCAAGGTGGCGACCGCGCGGGGTCGCTCGCTCGTTGCGGCAACGCGCCACGGGGCGCCATAATCCGGCGCGTGAAGGTCGCGGCACGTTCCCTCGGTTCGGCAGGGTCATGAAGAAGCTCATCGTCGAAGCACACCGCCGCTCGCTCTGGCAGGTGCTCGGCATCTACCTCGCCGCCGGGTGGGCCGCGCTCGAAGCGGTCGACTTCCTGAGCGACAACGTGGGGCTGCCCGAGTGGTTTCCGGCGTTCGCGTTCGGCCTGCTGCTGCTCGGCCTTCCACTCGTGCTCGCCACCGCGTTCGTGCAGGAAGCGCCGGCCCGCGACCACGACGACGCCTCCGCCCCCACCGCCCGTCCGGGCGATCAGGGCCACGGCGTGCCCCGCCGCGTCACCGGCGCCGCCCGCTTCCTCACATGGAGGAACGCGCTGCTGGGCGGCGTCGCGGCCTTCGCGCTCTGGGGCCTGGTGGCCGCCGGCTGGGCGCTCTCCGGCAGGGGCGTGGGGGATCGCGAGCTGGCCGGGGATCCCCCTTCCGACCTGCGTTCGATCGCCGTGCTGCCCTTCGTCACGCGCAGCGACGACCAGCAGGACCGCTACTTCGCCGAGGGCATGCACGACGACCTGCTGACGCAGCTCGCCAAGGTCGACTCGCTCGTGGTGATCAGCCGCACGTCGGTCATGCAGTACTCGGAGTCCACCAAGAGCATACCCGAGATTGCCGCCGAACTCGGCGTCGCGGTGGTGCTCGAGGGCGGCGTGCAGCGCGCGGGTGACCAGATCCGGGTCAACGTGCAGCTCATCGACGCCCGGAACGACCAGCACCTCTGGGCCGAGACCTACGACGAAGAGCTCACCGCCGAGAACATCTTCGCCATTCAGAGCGACCTCTCGCGGCGCATCGCAGGCTCGCTCCGGGGCACTCTCACGCCGCAGGTCGCCACCCGCATCGACGCCCGACCGACCGAGAGCCTCGAGGCGTACGAGCTCTACGTGCGGGGGCGCTCGATGTACCTGGACCGCGCCGTGTTCGGCGAAGACATCGACCAGACGCGCGAGACCTTCCGGGCCGCGATCGAGGCGGACTCGAGTTTCACCGAAGCCTGGGCCGGCCTGGCCAACGTCGAGCTGGCCGCCCTCAACTGGGGGCGGCTCTCGGAAGACCTCGCGCTGGCGAGGGCGCGACGGGCGCTCCAGCAGGCGCTCACCCTCGACCCCGACAACTCGGAAGGCCTTCTGGCACAGGCGCGCCTGCTGTCGATGCAGGGCAACGACATCGAGGCTGAACCGGTGATTCTCCGGGTGCTCGAGCTCAGCCCGGGCAACGACCTCGCGCACAACATCTACGGCAACATTCTCGCCGCGCTCGGGCGCACCGACGAGGCCCTCGAAGCGGCGCGGCGCGCGGTCGAGCTCGACCCGCGATCGGCGGCACCGAGGCACGCCCTGGCCGACCGGCTCTTCTTCTCCGGGCGCTACCGGCAATCCGTCGAGGAATCGGAGCGGGCGCTGGCGATCGCGCCCGACGACTGGTACGGCTACTACAACCTCGGATGGGCCCACGCCGCGCTCGGCGAGTGGCGCGAGGGCGTCGCGGCGCTGCACGAATCCGCGGCGCGCACCGTCGAGAATCGGGCCACGGTCGAGCTCGGCATCGCCTACTCCTTCGCGCGAGGCCAGCAACGCGACTCCGCGCTGGCCTATCTGCGCGGCAGCGAGATGTCGGCGAGCTACGATCACGCCCTCGTCTTCTACGAGCTCGGCGACCACGATACCGGGGTGGAGACGCTCGAGCGAGCCCTGACCACGGCTCCGTCGCAAGTCGCGCGACTCCGGGGGGATCCCACGGCGGCCGCGATGCTCGCGGACGAGCGCTACGCGGAGGTCATTCGGCGGCTGGGGCTTTGAGGGGGGAGGGGATTCGCGGGTTGCCGCGGCAGAAGCATGACAAGGTCGCCGCCGCTGGGGCGGCGGCGTCATTTCTCTGCCACACGGCGTGGTGAACGTACCAATCGGACGGATGGCGACGTGGCGCTTGGCACGTTTCTGCCGCATGGCGTGGTCAACATGCCATGAGGCGGCGCCGCGCTACCGCCGTGGGGACGTTGCTGCCATGGTCGACGCACCCGCCCAGGGGTTCTTGCCGACGCTCCGTACATGCACTAGCGTACATGCACACGTACACTAGTGCCGGAGTGACCCAGTGACTGCCAAGCCAGGACGCGTCCGCGAGCAAGCGGTCGTGTACATGAGCGCGGGCGACCGCGACTTGCTGGAACGCCTGGCAGAGGCGACGGGGCTGGCCCGGACGGAGTTGTTCCGCCGGGGGCTGCGTCGGCTTGCCGCCGAGCTCCTGGACGAGGGGGGTCCCGGCTCGTCGCTCGACTATCTGACCGAGATCGCAAGCGGGACCGAGGCGCCGGCCGACCTCTCCGAGCGCCACGACGACTACCTGTACGGGGGCGGGCATACCAAGGGCCGAGGCGAGTGAGGTGCGGGCCCTCATCGACACCAGCGCGCTGCTCGCCCTCACCCACGGCCGCGATCAGCACCACGCCCGCGCCGTCGAACTCTCGAAACGCCACCGCGCGGCGGGCGGTACGTTCGTCGGCACCACGCTGATCCTGTCGGAGTTCTACTCGCATCTGCTCCATCTTCGAGACGCGCGGGTGGCGCGCACCGCGCTCCGGCACCTGCTCGAAGATCCCATTCAATCGTGGGTCGAGGTCGGGCCGGAACTCGTCGGCGAGGCGATGAGCGGCTGGCTGGCACGCTTCGACGACCAGCCGTTCTCGCTGGTCGATGCGGTCAGCTTCCAGGTCATGCG